>NZ_CALLJH010000032.1:0-64446 GCF_938091255.1 uncultured Chloroflexus sp. | reverse complement strand
GGTACTGAAACCTCTACCGAGCGCGAGATTATCTTCTCGCCGTTCATTACGCCGCCTCCCGGCGAAGCACGCAGCGAGTGGGAAATTCTCATGCAGGTGGCCGAACGAACCTACCCCGAACGATCGCGTCTGATCCGGTTTGCCGATGGCCAGCAGATCCGGGAAGAGATTGCCCGGGTCGTGCCTGAGTACGACGGTATTCAGCGTCTGCGCAAGGCTGGCGATCATGTGCAATGGGGTGGGCGCATCTTGTGCCGTGACGGGTGCTTTGCCACTCCCGACGGCAAAGCGCGCTTTACCCCGCTGACGCCGCCGCAAACCCAATTGCCGCCGGGGATGTTTGTGCTCAAGACCCGGCGCGGCAAGCAGTTCAACTCGCTGGTGCATGCCGAGCGCGATCCGTTGAACGGTGCAGCACGTGATGACGTTCTGATCAACCCCGACGATGCGGTGCGGTTGGGCCTGCATGAGGGCGAGTGGGTGGTATTGCGGTCGGAAGTGGGCGAAATGCAGGCCCGGATCAAGTTTGCGCCGCTCAAACCGGGCAACATTCAGGTGCATTGGCCAGAAGGCAATGTCTTAATCGACGCCCGCCGGCGCGATCCGGGGTCGGGAGTGCCGGCGTACAAGGCAGTGGTGAGCATTCATCGGCAATCACCATCGGCATAGATAGTGGGGGAAGGGGTAAGTTTTACCCTTGCTGCTCCTACCACTACGCCAATCATCAATCAACAAAGGCGCATCCGAATGATTACCCGTGCAACCATTCGTCGGCGTACCGTAGTCAAAATCCGTGACGGACGCTGGCAACACGAGAAAGATGCGGTCGTTGTCGAAGAGCCGCTCGAGATGCGGCTTGCCGTACCGAGCGGCACACACGCCCTCTCGCTTGCCACCCTCATGCGCACGCCGGGCGCTGATATCGAGCTAGCTGCCGGTTTTCTCTTCAGCGAAGGTATGATCAACAACCGCTATGACATCGTTACCATCCGCTACTGCGTTGATGCCGATGAAGAAGCGCAGTTTAATACACTCATCGTCACGCTCCGCCCCGATGTACCCCTTGATCTTGACCATGCCCGCCGAATCTTTATCGTCTCGTCGTCGTGTGGGGTATGTGGCAAGGCATCGCTAGAAGCGTTGCGTTTGCGCGGCTGCGCACCGTTGGCCGATGATCCACCGGTGCGCGTCTCAGGTGCGGCATTGGCCGGCCTCGACAAAACGCTCCGGCAGGCGCAAGACCTCTTTGCCCGTACTGGTGGTCTACACGCTGCTGCGCTCTTTACGCCGGATGGCCGATTGCTGGCAATATACGAAGATATTGGGCGCCACAATGCGCTTGACAAACTGATTGGCGCACACCTGCTTGCTGGCCAGCTCGATCTCTTGCGCCAATCGGTATTGCTGGTCAGCGGGCGGGCCAGTTTCGAGATCATGCAAAAAGCACTGATGGCGCGCATCCCAATCGTGGTTGCCGTCGGCGCGCCATCAGAACTTGCCATCACAGTAGCTCAGCACTTCAACCTAACCCTAATCGGCTTCCTGCGCGGCGCATCGTGCAATATCTACGCCGGCGCCGAACGGGTCGTTGCCCCGACGTAACGAAGCTATACGTTCACGCAATCGTGCGCGCCATCCGCCGCCGCACTGCGTAAAAGATGGCGAGGAAGTTGTAGGCCATATGGAACAGATACGTGAACGGTAACAAGACAAACAGGGTTAAACCGAGCAAGGCATGGAAGTAGACAATACCGGGCACAATGTGCAAACGGGCCAGCAGCTCCGTCCAGATAATACAGAAGATGATCGGGCGGATCACGACTCGATCCCACGGCAAGCGACCCGGCGTGCGGATGCCTGTTGAGGCGTGATCGATATCCCCCACCACGGCGCCGCTCCATTTACGGAACAGTGCGATCATCAGGTGCAGATTACCGGCCACGGCAAAGGCTACCGCCACCCATGTAATTCCGATAAAGTAGGGGGCGAAGCTACCAAACAGAAAGTGGGCCTGTAGCGCTTCGCCATTGCCAAAAATGATGGCAAGGAGATTAGCCGGCGAATAGTTGTAACTGACTTCGAGGTGCGCGGCCACATCGGGCACCGGCCGAGCGAGAAGGATGTTGGCAAAGACGATCAGTGCCGAGATGCTATAGCCAACCACTTCAGTAATAATCGCCACGTGATAGAGCAGGTAACCTCGACCCCACACCGGATTCGAGCGCCGATAAAAATGCTTGAATGGGCCGAAGAGCACGGCGTTCAATGCCTCGAAAAAACCTAACTGGCGCGGCGGTGACACGAAGGTCGGCGACACGCCGTGCGGATGGCGTTTCGTGATCAGCGCTGTAGCAAACCGTCCCAACCGCAACCCAACTCCAACCACAAAGATCGCCACCGCCACCGGTGCGATTGCATTCAACAGTTCAATCATCACACACCTCCTCAGCGGATGGTAGATATTGGTTTGTAAACACTTTCTTGGCACGTAGACGCACCGTCGTTTCTCGGTATATGCCCCTGCGCAACATTGTTTGTCATAATGACAGGCACCGTCTTAATCTGCGGACTACAGGCCCGCCGTTGTTCTTTGTCTGCTAGTGCGAGATGGAGAAGTGCATGGCTTTCAACCCTCCTACTCGGATTGCTTACACCCTCCCCCAGCGGGGAAGGGAGGGGACAAGACCGCACCTTCCGCGTCCCCTCCTCTAGCGGTGGCGCCTGCTTACGAACAGCACTCTGGATCGAGCGACATCTCACGCAGCGCGCGTAACTGCTCGTAGACCTGCGGATGGTCTTTACTAAACCGCTTGACGATATCGTCCTTCTCCAACCAATCGAGCAAAGCCGGGAAGTCGGGCTGCTGCATCAGCGTCGCCATCTGGCCTTCAATGCTATGTTCGATAAAGAACTCGCGGTCACGGTTACGCAGCTCGGCGGGTACCCGCATCCGATCAAGTTCGCCCCGCTTGGCTAACGCCGGCTCCATTGCCGCGTAGACCACTTCAAATAGCACCAGCGCCATGCGTTCGCCGGTGGGGGAGAGGTTGTAGGTCTGGCAGGTGTCTTCCAACGACAATGTGCAGACCACGCATGGCGAGGTGACATAATCTGCACTGGTGGCGCGGATCTGGTTCGCTTTCAGCACCGAAATCTTGCGTCGCAGGTTGGTGTTTTCTGGCAGACGCATACCGCCGGCGCCGCCGTTGCAGCAATAGTTGTGCTCGCGATTGGGAGTCATCTCGATGAAGTTATCGGTTACAAGGGTCAGCAGCTCGCGGAAGAGATCACCCAGCCCCGACAAGCGCGTGGCGTAGCAGGGATCGTGTAGCGTCACCTTCAGATCGGTCTTCTCGATCGGCAAGCGGCCCTGCCGGATCAGGTCGAGCATCAACGAATCGACACTGATGATCGGATAGCGGAACGAGCGGCCCAGCGTCTCAGTCGCTTCGGCGTACAATGTACGCGTATCGCATCCGCACTCCACCAGCAAGATCGCCTTCACGCTCAAGCGATCGGCTTCATTTTCCCAATCCAGCAACATTTGCTTCGACAGGTTGTGATGAACGGCAATATGATCGATTTCAGTACCGGTGTCAATCACATAGGGCGAAATCGTATAACTTACACCGGCAGCGTTAAGGATTTTAATCAATTTGATGCCATAATCGGGAATTTTCGTATTGCCGGCTGCTGGGCAGACAAAGAGCATCTCGGCGCCATGCACATTAACCGGAACTTCAAGGCCCTCACTGCGCAAGAAAAGGCCAACTCGACCGAGCACCTGTGCAGCGGTGAGGCCAAAGCTGTGGCGGTAGCGATCGGTGTTTTCGACGATCGAGCGGATGGTCGGATTAGCGTTGCTCAAGCCCGAATCAGAATAGGCGGCGCGGGCCAGCCGCACCATACGGCGAATGCTGATACCCGACGGGCAGGCCAGCGTACAACGACCGCAGGCGGTACAGGCCCAGAAGTACTGCATATTCTCTTTCAGGTCTTCCACCGTCGGCGTCGGCACCAGCCCCAGTGCACCGCCAATCCGGCCTTCGATCGTCAAATACCGCTGATAAATCTGACGGATGAAGCCGGTCTTGTGGGTGGGATGCAGCTTCTCTTCGCCGGTGACGAGGTACCACGCGCATGCCTCGCCGCACATCTTGCAGTCCATGCACGCTTCAAAGTTGACCACATCTTCGGCGGTGATGTTCTTGCGCAACGAGTCCACGAACAGTTGCATTTCTGCTTCCACGGGCTGGGCTCCTTTCTAGCATTGGTTGCGTTATGAACGACGACCAGTAATTCCCCCGCGCGTAACACAACGTTGGTACTGCGCATCTGCGCAGCGTATGCTACGCACGCTGTTCGAAGATGCGGGTTACAGCAACTGGATGCTCACTCCCTCGAGCGCAGAACCGATCGGTTTATTTGTGTCTCAAGCGGGAAGAACTCGTAGCTCACATATAGCAAATCAAGAACAAAAAGTGAGTGAAGATATTACCACAGAGAATTGTAGTATGATCTGTTTGATATACATTGTGCTTTTTGTTGCAGAAAATGTGTGAGTATGTTCACAATTTATTGAAGGATTAAAGAGCGAATCAGCAAAAAACAAACGAATGGTAGCTACCATTCGTTTGTTTCATTAGTTTCCAGCTTTTAGAGCTGCCGTGGGAGCCGCGCGATCGTGAGCGCCGCACCGCCGTGCGGCTTTACGAGGGTTAGTTGTTCCCTAAGGCTGCTGTGGCGCTCAACGCCGTTGCCCCATCAGGCCCCTGCGCTTCCAGCTCAACGCGATCTTCGCCGAAGCGGGCAATCAACCGGAAGGGGGCGAGATCGAAGATCGGCGCTTGGCTGCGGAAGCTAAAGCCAGTGATTGGGCGGGTTGTGTTGTGACGGGCCAGTTCCATCAACAACACCGCGACCAGCGGGCCATGCACAACCAAGCCGGGGTAGCCCTCTTCCTGTTGGGCGTAGGGCCGGTCGTAGTGGATGCGGTGCGCGTTGAAGGTCAAGGCCGAGAAGCGGAACAACAGCCGGGTGTCGGGGGTGACGGTACGAGTGATTGCATCAGTCACTGGCGGCAGCTCAACCGGTACCGGCGCCGGCACCGGCGCACCCGGTTCGCGGTAGACAATATCTTGCTCTTCTTCGATACAAAGCATCTCATTTTGGAAGATCTGATAACCGACCGTAACAAAGGCTAGCGGCCCGGTGCGCCCGGTTTTTTGGCTGATATTGCGGATAATCCCCTCACGGCGGGCCGGCTGCCCGATCAGCAACGGCTGGTGAAAGCGGATACGCGCGCCGGCAAACATGCGTCGCGGATAGGGAATGGGCGGAATAAAGCCGCCACGCTGCGGGTGACCATCACTGCCAAGTTTTGATTGAGGTGCGCGCGGTAAAAAGTAGAACCAATGCCAGAGCGGTGGCAGTGCCGTGCCGGCGGTTGGTGATGAGAGCGGCTCTAAGGTTGCTGCCGCAGCCAGCGCCTGCGCAAGACAAATATCATCCTCAACTACCTCAGTTCGTCCGATCCACGCCGTCCAATCTTCGCTGCTCATAGCAGAACCGCCTCCTTTTGCTGGTGTGCGCTGTTACTTGATGCGGGAATACCTTCATTGTACTATGAACAAGATGCGTCACAATCAGCCGACCCTCAAGATTGCGCTGGGTTTCCATAACCTTACGGCATCATCCTGCTCTAAGTGTTTCCTTATATCAACTCAGAGTTAAAAGTTGGAATCTAGCAATTGCGTAATCGTATCCCTTGTGATATGGTACAATTGCACCAATTACCTACGTAGTGAGACCAATCACATACGATGTTCTGTAGCCATGGTGGCATGACGGGCATGTGGCAGGGCTTAGTTATTGCCTACGTTATGGACTTCAGAATTCAATCCGGTATCGGAGCTACAGCTTTTGTCGAGGTTATGGACTCTTCACAGCGGATTCCACGACCTTAGCAACGTTCTTTTCTGCTCAGAAATCACGATCAAGTAGTGCCCAGTGTGTAGGGCCAGACTCAGTGTGATTTCTGCGGGCAAAGAATAACGGTTGCTTGCAGCTTCACCTCGTCGCTCTCAGTGTAGAGAAGCGTTGCATGTTGTTGTTCATCTGTACGAAAGTATGGCGAAGAGGAGCATGAATGATGGCAAAGGGTGTCCGCTCAGCAAAGCCCACTCATCAGACCACTGATGCACCTGAGGGATCGGCAACTGAAGAGGCATCAGTATCGAACCAACCGGCTGTTCCAGACGTTGAGCAAGTTGCTAATCCCGAGGTTCCCAATCCTGTTACAGAGCGTACCAACGACCATGATCGTTTGCCCCTCAGCGGTATCCGGGTGATTGATGTTGGCAACTTTCTTGCCGGCCCGTATGCTGCTTCGATCTTGGGAGAATTTGGCGCTGAGGTGCTGAAAGTCGAACACCCCATTGGTGGCGATCCGATGCGGCGCTTCGGTACACCAACGACGCGCCACGATGCTTCGCTCGCTTGGTTAAGTGAGGCGCGCAATCGGAAATCAGTGACAATCGATTTGCGTCAGCCCGAAGGTGTCAATCTGTTTCTCAAACTGGTGGCGAAGTCGGATATCTTGATTGAGAACTTTCGCCCCGGCACAATGGAAGAGTGGGGGTTGTCATGGCCAACGTTGCAAGCAACCAATCCCGGCCTGATTATGCTGCGGGTATCGGGTTATGGTCAAACCGGCCCCTATCGTCGTCGTTCTGGCTTTGCCCACATTGCCCACGCTTTTAGCGGTCTTTCGTATCTGGCAGGTTTCCCCGGTGAAACGCCGGTATTGCCGGGAACGGCGCCGCTCGGTGATTACATTGCGAGTCTGTTCGGCGCGATCGGTATCTTGATTGCACTTCGCCATCGTGCAAAGACTGGTCGTGGTCAATTGATAGATGTTGGTATTTACGAAGCGGTCTTTCGCATTCTCGACGAAATTGCGCCCGCTTACGGCTTGTTTGGCAAGATTCGTGAGCGTGAAGGAGCTGGCAGTTTTATTGCCGTTCCCCACGGCCATTTTCGCACCAAAGATGGCAAGTGGGTGGCGATTGCTTGCACAACCGACAAAATGTTCGAGCGGCTAGCCGAAGCGATGGAACGGCCAGAACTTGCTTCCCCAGAGTTGTACGGTGATCAACGGAAGCGATTGGCGGCGCGCGATGTAGTGAACCAAATTACTATCGACTGGGTTGGTTCACTTACCCGTGATGAAGTGATGCGCCGTTGTCTGGAAAAAGAGGTACCGGTCGGCCCGTTGAACAGCATCGCCGATATGTTCAACGATGAACATTTCCGGGCACGTGGCAATCTGGCTCGAGTTGAGGCTGAGGGGGTTGGTGAGGTAGTGGTGCCGAATGTCATACCCGTGCTTTCTGAAACGCCCGGTCGGATTACCAACCTTGGCCCGCCGTTGGGCAACGCTACCTACGAGGTGTTACGCGAACTCCTCGATATCTCTGCTGAAGAGATAAAGCAATTGCGGAGCCGCAAGATTATTTGAGCCAAAGATAGGAACCAGCGTGTTTGAGTATCATTTCATTACCACGAGGTAGATACGATGGCTGAAACTGATGCGACGTTGCCACTCGCCGGCATTCGGGTCATTGATGCTGCAACCGTCATTGCTGCGCCCTTCTGTGCGACACTGTTGGGTGAGTTTGGCGCCGATGTGCTAAAGGTAGAACATCCGATTGGTGGTGACGCGCTGCGCCGATTTGGCACGCCGACCTCGCGCGGCGATACTCTCACATGGCTGAGCGAGTCGCGGAATAAACGGTCGGTAACTATTAATTTGCAGCATCCTGAAGGTGCTCGTCTCTTTAAAGAGCTGGTTGCCCAAACCGATGTGTTGTGCGAGAATTTCCGCACCGGTACCTTAGAAAAGTGGGGGTTAGGTTGGGATGTTCTGCGCAAGATTAACCCGCGACTGATCATGTTGCGGGTGACCGGTTATGGTCAGACTGGCCCCTATCGTGATCGGCCCGGTTTTGCTCGTATCGCACACGCCGTCGGTGGGATCGCCTACCTCGCTGGTATGCCAAGGGGCACACCGGTGACGCCGGGTTCAACAACGTTGGCCGATTATATGACCGGTTTGTACGGCTGTATTGGTGTCCTCATGGCGTTGCGCTATCGCGATGAGACCGGGTGTGGTCAGTATATTGATGCTGCCCTTTACGAGTCGGTGTTCCGCTGTAGCGATGAGTTGGTGCCGGCCTACGGGATGTACGGTAAAGTCCGTGAGCGCCACGGTTCGCACCACAACGAGTTTGCCTGTCCCCACGGCCACTTTCAGACCAAAGACGGCAAGTGGGTCGCAATCTCATGTGCGACTGACAAGCTCTTTGCCCGCCTTGCGAATGCGATGGGTCGTCCTGAATTGGCTTCGTCGAGTGTCTATGGTGATCAGAAGGTGCGATTGGCCCATGCCAGCGATGTCAATGAGATTGTGCGCGACTGGTGCAGCTCGCTGACCCGGGCCGAGGTGCTCGAACGCTGCTACGCGACCGCTACTCCTGCGGCGCCGCTCAATGATATTGCCGATTTCTTTGGCGACCGTCATGTGCATGCGCGCCGTAACCTTGTTGCAATCGATGAGCCGAGTATCGGCGAGACGTTGATTATGCCGAACATTGTGCCGAAACTGTCGGAAACTCCCGGTAAGATCCGCTCGCTTGGTCCGAAACTCGGCGAGCATACCGATGAGGTGTTGCGCGAGTGGCTAGGAATGAATGATGAGCAAATTGGTGAATTGCGTGCGAAGCGAGTGATTTAGCGGAGACGCAAAGGCGTGAAGGGGTGCAAAGACAAGATTCATTGCTACGGCTTCGCGCCTTTGCGGGTGATGATGAAGAGGCAATCGCAATGACTGGCATTCTCCATGGCATGCGCGTGGTCGAGGGATCGGCCTTCGTTGCGGCGCCGCTTGGCGGGATGACCTTGGCTCAGTTGGGTGCCGAAGTCATCCGCTTTGACCCGATTGGCGGTGGTCTCGACTATAAACGCTGGCCGGTGACGCTCGATGGAAAGCATAGCCTATTTTGGTCGGGCTTGAATAAGGGTAAACGCTCAATCGCTGTTGATATTCGCCATCCTCGTGGTCAAGAGCTGCTTACTCAACTGATCTGTGCGCCGGGTGATAACGCCGGTCTGTTTATTACGAACTTTCCAGCTCGTGGCTGGCTCAGTTACGAGGCGTTGAAACGCCATCGCGCCGATCTCGTCATGGTCAATCTGATGGGGCGGCGTGACGGCGGCTCAGAGGTTGACTACACGGTCAATCCGCAACTCGGCTTACCCTTCATGACCGGCCCCTTCAGCTCGCCTGAAGTCGTTAACCACGTGTTACCGGCATGGGACCTGATCACCGGTCAGATGATCGCGCTCGGGCTGCTTGCCGCTGAGCGGCACCGGCGGCTGACCGGCGAGGGGCAATTGGTGAAGCTCGCCTTGAAAGACGTGGGATTGGCGATGATCGGCCATCTCGGTATGATTGCCGAGGTGATGATTAACGATACCGACCGGCCAAAGCAGGGCAATTATCTCTATGGCGCGTTTGGCCGTGATTTCGAGACGCTCGACGGTAAGCGGGTGATGGTAGTCGGCCTAACCGATTTACAATGGAAGGCGCTTGGGAAAGCGACCGGCTTAGCCGATGCCTTCACCGCGCTCGGCCAGCGTCTCGGTCTGAATATGGATGACGAGGGCGACCGGTTCCGCGCTCGCCGTGAAATCGCAGCTTTGCTTGAGCCTTGGTTCCACGCTCGCACCTTCGCCGAGGTGCAACGCATTTTCGAGCAACACCGTGTAACATGGGGGCCGTACCGCACGGTGCGCGAAGCGATTTCCCACGATCCCGATTGCTCAACCGATAACCCAATGTTTGCGATGGTGGAACAGCCCGGTATCGGGTCGTACCTGATGGCGGGTTCTCCCCTTGATTTTAGTCAAGTACCACGTGTACCGGTGCAGCCTGCACCTCGTCTCGGTGAGCATACCGACGAGATTTTGCTCGAAGTGCTCGGACTGAGTGAGGGTGAGGTAGGCCGCCTGCACGATGAAGGTATCGTTGCCGGACCTGAGGTCTTGGAGTAATGCAACGTAGGTTGTCCCAGCGTCGCAAGGTTGCGCAGGCAAGAGGCTGAAAGTAGGCGGTGAAGCGCGAGCGCGCTTGCAGACGAACGCTACTTTAGAGGCCATTGGCCAACATATCCCTGCGTCTGCGTGCTTTTGCGTTCCAACCTTTCGCGTCGTGCGCTACCGTTGCGTCTGATGTATTGCAAGGAGGATATGATGCACAAGCTAGCACGCAATTTCTACCAGCCACTCGCCATCGGCGCGCCCCAGCCGATGCGCGAATTGCCGGTACGGCCCGAACGGGTGGTTCATTTCTTCCCGCCTCACATCGAAAAGATTCGCGCTCGTATTCCCGAAGTCGCCAAGCAGGTCGATGTGCTGTGTGGCAATCTCGAAGACGCTATTCCAGTCGACGCCAAAGAAGCGGCGCGAGCCGGTTTTATCGAGGTAGCCCGCAATACCGACTTTGGCGATACCGCGCTCTGGGTGCGAGTTAATGCGCTCAATAGCCCATGGGTGCTCGACGATATTGCTGAGATTGTTGCCCACGTCGGAAATAAACTCGACGTGATTATGATCCCTAAGGTCGAAGGGCCGTGGGATATTCATTTCGTTGATCAGTATCTGGCGTTGCTTGAGGCCAAACATCAGATTCAAAAGCCGATCTTGATTCATGCCTTGCTTGAGACAGCACAGGGTATGGTCAATCTCGAAGCCATCGCCGGGGCCAGCCCGCGGATGCATGGCTTTAGCCTTGGCCCTGCCGATCTTGCGGCTTCACGCGGCATGAAGACGACACGTGTCGGTGGTGGGCATCCGTTCTACGGCGTGCTGGCCGATCCGCAAGAGGGTACCACTGAGCGTGCTTTCTTCCAGCAAGACCTCTGGCACTACACGATTGCCCGCATGGTTGATGTGGCCGTCTCATACGGGTTGCGCGCTTTTTATGGCCCCTTCGGCGATCTCAAAGACGAAGCCGCATGCGAAGCTCAGTTCCGCAACGCCTTCTTACTCGGCTGCACCGGTGCGTGGTCGCTGGCACCGAACCAAATCCCCATTGCCAAGCGCGTCTTTAGTCCTGATGTGAATGAAGTGCTCTTCGCCAAGCGAATCCTCGACGCGATGCCTGATGGTTCTGGTGTGGCAATGATCGACGGCAAGATGCAAGATGATGCAACGTGGAAGCAAGCCAAGGTGATCGTTGACCTTGCCCGTATGATTGCCAAAAAAGACCCTGACTTAGCGAAAGCGTATGGATTCGATCAGTGATCGAGCCGCACAGATGCAATGGGCGCCGGCCTGTGCGTCTGTGCGACTATAAGGAGCAGCGAATGAGCAACAAAACCAATCCCGGCAATTTCTTCGAGGATTTTCGGCTGGGTCAAGAGATCGTGCATGCCACGCCGCGCACCGTCACTGAAGGCGATGTTGCGCTCTATACGTCACTGTATGGTTCGCGTTTCGCGCTTACGTCGTCCACTCCTTTCGCCCAAACGGTAGGTCTTGAGCGAGCACCAATTGATAGCATGCTCGTCTTTCATATCGTCTTCGGCAAGACCGTGCCTGACATCTCGCTTAATGCCATCGCCAACCTTGGTTATGCCGGCGGACGGTTTGGTGCGGTGGTGTATCCCAGCGATACCCTCTCGACTACCTCTAAGGTAATCGGTCTGCGCCAGAACAAAGATGGCAAAACCGGTGTAGTCTACGTCCATTCAGTTGGTGTGAATCAACGTAACGAGACGGTACTTGAGTACATGCGCTGGGTGATGGTGCGTAAACGCGATCTCGATGCACCGGCCCCCGAACCGGTTGTACCACCGCTGCCCGACTCGGTGCCGGTGACTGATCTGGTAGTACCTTACCACATTCAACCCGGCCAGTACGATCTGGCCCGCGCCGGCAGCCCGTATCTATGGGAAGATTACGAGGTCGGCGAGAAGATCGATCACATCGATGGCGTAACAATCGAAGAAGCCGAGCACATGCAGGCCACTCGCCTCTACCAGAACACGGCCCGCGTCCACTTCAACCTTCACGTTGAGCGTGAAGGTCGGTTTGGTCGACGGATCGTCTACGGTGGGCACATCATCAGTCTCGCCCGTTCGCTCTCGTTCAATGGCTTGGCCAACGCGCTCAGCATCGCGGCGATTAACGGTGGTCGCCACACCAATCCCAGCTTCGCCGGTGATACCATCTACGCTTGGTCAGAAATTCTCGATAAGATAGAGATTCCGGGGCGTAATGACATCGGCGCGCTACGGGTGCGCACCGTCGCTGCCAAAGATCGGCCCTGTCACGACTTCCCCTACCGCGACGCCGAGGGGAACTATGATCCGGCAGTGGTGCTCGATTTCGATTATACGGTGTTGATGCCGCGACGAGCGGTGGTATAAGCAATGCAAAGACGCAGAGATCGCAAAGGATGGAAACGCAAAGACGCAAAGGTCGCTAAGTATTGGGCCGGCTAGGAGTGCGAGCTTGCCCCTGACCGTTCTGATCGCAAAAACCTTTGCACCCTCTGCGCCTTTGCGTTATTCCCCTTCTACGCCTTTGCCATCTCTGCACCTTTCCTTGACCTTTTTTCGGAACCGGCGCAGCAGTGTGCCTAAGTGTCGCTGTTCGGCCCGATCTGAGGCACGACCGGCATAGGCGGCGCGGTGGTAAGCGGCTGTCAAGGCGCGCAATTCATCGCCGACCTCAACCAATTGTTGCGCCGTACTATCGGCAAACTCAGCCGGGGTTTGTGGCGGATGGCGTGGATAGCCGTGGGCCGCAGCGTAGCGTAGAGCAGCGTGGTAAGAAACGATAGCGGCATCGAGCGGGGCAGGCCGCGGATGAGACGCTCGCAACCGCTGAGTGGTTCTGGGCAACTGCGGTCGCCAAAAACGCCGTTTTCGCAACTGTGCGCGCGCCTGTGCCCACCAATCCGGCAATTGCGCCCACACCTGCTGTACCCATCCCTGCCGGCGCGCAATTGTCCAGAAGGCCAGCCCGGTCAAGATCGCGATACAGATCCAAAAGACAATGCCGGGCCACAATGGCGGTTCGCTTGGCACTGGCGGCGGCACCATTGGCGGAGCGATTGGCGTTGCCGGCGTAGCTGTTGAATTCATCAGCGAGGTGAGCAGCATCAGTAAGAGCAGTGGCAAGAGCGCTACTAGGCTAAGTAGACCAATGAAGAGCAGCGAGAGAGTCATCGCTATTAACAGCGCGATCCCTCCCAGCAAAAGCAGACCCTCGCGCCATCCTTCTGGCACGAGCGGCGACCGCTGGGCCGGCAACGCTAGCGCCAACAGAATAACTAACCCGATCGTCGCGATGCTCAGCCAGCGCCAGCGCCGGTTGACCTCAGGCGCAATCTCGGCCTCATCGCTCTGCCAATCGGCTAGCAAGGCGCGTCGTTGGGCCAGCGCGATCAACCACAACCCGCCGGCAAGGTAGAGCGCCATCCACAGGATTGAGGCAGGGGTTTGGACGCTCTGCCGGCCCAACACCACCAGCATCGCTAACCCACCCCAGCCGGCTCCGCGACTGATAGCCGCAACTGCGGCTTGCCGGCGGGCTGTCGCGTCACTGCGGTAGAAGAGCAAATCCAAGCTCTGTAACGGAGTCTTGAGCGGAGGGTTCGGTGTTAGCGCCGCAATCGCAGCGATTCCGCTGCGGCTGAGTACAGCGACGGCCAACAGCGCCAACAGACAAAACAGAAACGGCGCATCGAACGCAGCCAGCGGATCAGTAATCCATGTCCCCATCGCAGTCCAGCCTTGGGTGCCTTGGCCCACTGTCGCCACGATGCGGGCTAGCGCCACCAAGCCGAACACCTCGGCAGCCAGATAACGCACTGCCCCCCCTTGCGTCTCGTGCAAGCCGGCCACCATCCGGCTCCGCAACGCTACTGCCTCTAGCCCGACCAACACGCTTGCCCCGCTCAGCCAGAGTGACTGCCAGCCAGTTCGCTCGGCGACTGTGTCGCTGATTACAGTCAGCGGCAGTGTGATCAGCAGTGTTATTAACAATGCTGGACCGAAGAATGAGGGTTGGTTCATACGTTCATTATACGGCGAGTGGCGAATGATGCCTAGCAAGGGGCTTCCGCTCTTGTCTTGTATGTGCGCGTAGCGCCAGTAGGCAGAATTCAGGCCACCCCCGGCCCCTCCCCCACCCCCAGCCCCTCCCCCCCGCGGGGAGAGGGGGTATGGCCCCCAGCCCCTCCCCCACGCGGGGGGAGGGGGGATATCGTTGCGCAAGCGCGGGTTTGAAACCCACCCCTTCCCGTTCAGAGAGATGGGAACGGTGCTCATACGGTTGGTGCGTGGGCACACTGCGCAACACTCTGAACCACCCCATCCTTGACACCATCCTACAATTGATGCTATGATCACCGATGACAAACGATCTTCGGGGCAGGGTGAAATTCCCGATCGGTGGTATAGCCCACGAGCGTGTTGAGAGGCACGCAGGATCCGGTGCAACTCCGGGGCCGACGGTTATAGTCCGGATGTAAAGAAGATCCAGATATGGGCAATGGTGGGCGACGCGCGCAGTGCGCGCCTTCGTTTCGTTGCCGTTGCAGGCGGGATCATTACCCGCTCTGTTCCCGTATCTGTCCCCCGAAGAGCGTTGGCTCGGCGGGGGTTTTTGATTCCCCGCCAGAAAGGAGATGGTAACGATGCAGCAAACGCTCCCAATGCCCACGACTGCGCCGCGGCCTAAGCCGTGGCGACGCTTTGAATGGCCGGCGCTCGGCTTGCCGGTGACACTGATAGCATTGCTTGCGCTCTGGCAGACGGTGGTGAACATCAGCGGCTACCCGGCTTTCATTCTCCCCTCGCCAGCACTGGTGGCAACGCGCTTTTGGCAGGCGTTGAGCAGCGGGCTGCTCTGGCAACATACCGCAGCGACGCTCAGCGCGGCACTCGGTGGTTTTGCGCTGGCGTTGATGGTCGCGCTGATCCTTGGCTATACCCTCGCCCATATCCGCTGGCTCGAACAGGCAATAGCGCCAGTGCTCGCAGCGAGTCAAGCCATCCCGGTAGTAGCGGTCGCACCGCTGATCATCCTCTGGTTTGGGGCCGGTCTGACCTCGAAGGTGCTGGTTGCCGCACTCATTACCTTCTTGCCGATCCTCATTGGCACGATCGTCGCTATTCGTAGCATTCCGCGTGAGCTGATTGAGATGGCGTACATTAGCGGGGCGAACCGCTGGCAACTGCTGCGCTACGTCGAAGCGCCGCTGGCGCTGCCGGTACTGTTCGGCGGCGTGCGCACCGGGTTGGCGTTGGCCACAACCGGCGCGGTGGTGGGCGAATTTGTCGCTGGTCGTACCGGCTTAGGGGCGTTGATCAACATTGCTCGCGGCTTGTTTGACACGCCATTGATCTTTGTTGCGCTAGCAACCCTCGCCCTGATTACCCTCGCCCTCTACGTATTGGCTGGTCTGCTCGAGCGGTTGTTGGTGCGGTGGGAAGCGTAAACACAGCTTTGGCACGGTTGAAGCACTCTTGCGTATCGGGCGAACAGGCAGATGACAACTATTCTAACGAGGGAACAATGATGAAACTGCGTTTTGTACTTTTCCTTACCCTGATCACCTTCATCATCACGGCGTGCAGCGCACCGGCTCCGGCGCCAACGGCTGCTCCTACGAGCGCACCGGCGGCCAACCCACAGCCGGAACTGCGCAAAGTAACGCTGGCTATGTCGTATATCCCAAACATTCAGTTTGCGCCGTACTACGTCGCTGCGGCCAAAGGATACTACGCCGCTGAAGGGATAGAAATCACCTTCGACTACAACTTCGAGAACGACGTGTTACAACGGGCAGCAACATGGCCGGCTAGTGGGGTAGCCTTTGCCACTACGAGCGGCACCTCGGTGCTCTTGGCTCGGCAGCAAGGATTGCCGGTCAAGACGGTCATGACCCTGTACCAACGCTTCCCGATCGCGTTTTTTGCCAAGGCGAACGTACCTCTGACGAGCGTGAACGATCTGCGCGGGCAGACGATCGGCATTCCCGGTCGCTTCGGCGAGAGCTTCTACGCGCTGCTAGCGGCGCTTTACGCTGGCGGTATGAGCGAAGCTGATGTGACCGTGCAAGAGATCGGATTCACCCAAGCAGCAGCGGTGATGGAAGATAAAGTGCCAGTTGCGACCGGTTACGCCATGAACGAGCCGGTGCAACTACGCGAGCAAGGCATTGCGGTGAACGTGCTGCTAGCCGCCGATATCTTCAATCTGGCCGCGAACGGTATTGCCGTCAGTGAAGCATTGATCGCGCAAGAGCCGGAACTGGTGCGGAAGTTTGTGCGAGCTAGCTTGCGCGGGCTGGCCGATACGCTGGCTAATCCGGCGGAGGCATTTGATCTCAGTTTACAGTTCATTCCCGAAGCCCAACTCGGTGACCCAGCGTTACAACGGAAAGTGCTGGAAGAGAGTTTGCCCTTCTGGCAGAACGAAACGACAGCTCAATACGGCTTAGGCCACACTGATGGCCAACTATGGACGCGCACTGAGCAGTTCATGCGGGAAGCAGGGTTACTCGCCGGGCCGGTTGAGGTGCAGAAGGCCTACACCAACGAGTTTGTGCCGGGCGGATCGTATTAAGTGGGGAGGTTATCAAATCGCCGGAACGAGTAGGTCCAGAGCAATGGAATATTGAGCAACGCCATACCAATGTTATAGGCCGGCGTGTAACTCATCGAGATCGCGAGAGCAACCCCGCCTACCCTGCCAGTAGCGCAATCCTAAGACCCTCGGTAACGGCGAATGGCGTCGTCGTTGGCGCCGATGGCGCACAGAATGCCGATCTCACGGGGGCGTTCAAGCACGTTGATGCTGAGGGTGCCAGTGAGATCAAGCGCATCTACCGTGCCGATAAGCAATACCATAATCGAGATCGTGACAGTTGCTAGATTGGTATGCCGCTCATCGCTCGTGGTGTAGATGTCGCCCTACACATCGCCGCCGATGCCCGCGGCCCGGCGCCAATGGCCGCCATCACGCCAAGCTAGCGGGTCTGTTGATTGCGAATGGCGCTAATCGTGCCCAATACTGAGAAAACTACAACCACCTTGGTCAAGGAGCGCAGCACATGTTGATTGATCAACCAACAAAACGAACAAAAACAGGGCGACGGCCCAGTTGTTCGTCGCTGCAAGGTAGGTACGAACATTTCACACACACCTAGCTAGCCACCACCCCCAACATATTAAAGATGCGCATTTCGCGGGCAATCGCCGGCCACGCCTGTGGATCAGCCACCTTCGCCGGCAATTCCACCGTAGCGAACTGATGCATCGTACGCGGTAAGGCTTTGCCGCGGGTTTGGGTAGCGACTTCGCCGCGCAGATACGCTTGCCACGCCGTTTCAACCGCTTGAGCAAACTGCTGCGCTGCAACTTGAACGGTGGACAAACGCCAAGCCGCGAAAGGCGCCAAGCACGCAAGGCTTATTGGCAGAACGGCGCCAACCCGCTCATACCCCCACCTCACCAACCCTTTGCGCCTTTGCGTTTTCGTCACTGCTCGCGCAAAAGTAGCCAACAGCGACGAGGGCAGTTGTTGTGAATCCTCGTCATCGTGCATGTACGCACGATTCCCCTCCCCCAGCGGGAGGGGGGCCGGGGGTGGGGGCATATACCCCAGCGAGGGGCGAGGCCGTAAGGCATGTAGCTTGCGTGCCCATCCTGTTCTTCCCCGCCCTGAAGTGCCGGGCTAGGCTTACAAAGCCCGCTGCGTAGACTAGGGGCTATCCCCACAACGCACGAGGTTCCCTCCCAGTCTTCTACCTCCGGCGGGAGGAGCACGCCTACCCATCCCCGGCGGGGGAGGGGCCGGGATCGCGCGCAACGGCGGAAACCTCATCCGATACACCCACCCCCAGCAGGTAAGGGAGCGAGGGTGGGGGCATATGCCCCCAGCGGGGAAGGGCCGAGGGGATGGCGCCCCCTGCGAAGGCTAGGGTAAGGGAACGACGTTTTACCACAGAGTACGCCACGGACGCGGAGAGGGGAAATCGCCATAACAACGCGCAACATCCACAAGAGAGATTATGTTCATTTCTTGCAGTTTCTTATCGCTTTGTGGCTATTACAAAGCCCGCTGGCGCGGTGAATAATGCAAAAGAGGCGCCTCATCAGCGCCTCCTTTCCCTATAGTCTACAGTTCAATGATAAAATCCTCGCGCCGCCAATGCTTCGCGAACGCTGCCAGATCCTGCAATGGGTTATCTTGTAGAATGCCGAGAATACCTGCCAACGCGACATCAATGCTCTTGAGATCTTTCGCCGCCACACCCTGTTCAAGCAGTTGATAGAATTGTTCAAGAGCGTGCTTTCGCTCAGCAAAGCGCTGCGTGAAATATGCTAAGAGCACAGTTTTTTCGCTCTCAATCGCATGGATCAAAACATCTCGCTGAGCTGCGATTCGGCATCGTTTCGTCTCCTCTTGCACGACCGTGTTGAGAGAGCTAACGAACTCAGCAATGATTGCTAGCGCATTGACAGGCGTCGCTACACCGTTCGCATAATTGCCCATAGCACGCACAAAGCTCGTCGCTACCTTCTGAATCACATTACCTCCTCGCTGCGGGAATGATTAATCACGTTGATATTGAGCAGCTCGGCCAGCGCTTTGGCCAGCTTGGCCACCATATAGACATCTTCCAGCTTATTGGGATCAGCATACGCCAGCGCATTTCTGAGAGCGGTTTGGTTCTGATTCATCGCCTTTTGCAATTCGTTTATCTGCGCATGGATGGCGTCAAATTCGGCGATCTGTTTCCGCATCTCCGCTTCAGCGACATCCATCTGCGCTGTCTTAATAGCGACTTCAGTCTTGAACTCTTCCAGCTTGCTGTTGACGAAAAAGCCTGTCACCAACAACGCCGGCCCTGCTACCAATCCACCTAGCACGGCAGTACCAAGGGCCATACCGCCACCACCAGCAGCCAAGGCACCGCCCCCTAGCCAAGCCAAGGTAGCATTCGTCGCGGCAGCGCCACTGAGCGTTGCAATAGGCGTGCCGGTCGAGGCAGTGCCGATCACTGCCGACAGACCATAGATGGCAGAAGCAGTGACAACTCCTGCATGCAGACCCTTGGCCAAACCCTTCAGAACATCAACCGCTTGGAGCGACACTCCCTCCCAAACGGCGAGCTGCTCTGGCAAAATCTTGATATCCTCAAAGAGATTACGCTCCTTGAGGCGGGCCTTCTGCAAAAATGCTACTGCTTCACCAAGCGTGACTAAGACGTTCAAACGCAACTCGTACAGCGCCTGCAAGTGCAGACTAATTTTATTGTATCGCCGCTTATAGTTCGCTCTGTTCTGCTTGTACTGCTTGCACCGATTGTCATAGTCTTGTTTTAGCTTTTGCATTTGGCTTGTGACCGTGAGGGTATCGTACAAACCCTTCACGCCAGTGACAACCGAGCCGCCCAACAGAAGCGCAGGGATCAAGGGAAGTGGCATAGTTGCTCCTTGAGCTAAAGGGATAAGTAGGCCGCTTTAATTGGCATGATATCAAAAAGACGGCAAAAATTTTAGTAGGATTTTAGTACTGTAAAGAATAGTACAAAGATACCACGAGCCGCGTGGGGCGCTGATCTTGTGAGGTGGCAAGTGTAACTATAAATTATCTGCACGAACACCGTTGGCATCCTCGTGACTGTACATATCTTCTATTTTCTAGGGATATTTCTGCACGATCATCTTCTTGATAGAATGTCATTTCTAATATAAAATAAAAAACTATAAATAAAGCTATCAAAAATTGTTCAATAATTTTATAAGATTATACCTAAAGTCACTTACGCACTAATCGAGTTATATTAAACCTCAGGGAGAATGTACAGGCTCAATACCTCAAATGACCAAACGTTGGAAAAGAATACCAAGCCGCTAAGCTCACAAAGGATCAAACGCCAAGCCGCCAAGCACGCAAGGCTTATTGGCAGAACGGCGCCAACCCGCTCATACCCCCACCTTACCAACCCTTTGCGCCTTTGCGTTTTCGTCACTGCTCGCGCAACCGCACGCTGAGGCCGGTGTAGCGCCGTTCGACCTCGGCGGCGGCGACGGCGGCAGCGACAGCACGGCGATCACCGACAACAACGACCAGCCGGCGGGCACGGGTAACGGCGGTATAGAGCAAATTACGTTGCAGCAAGGGTTGGTGGTGTAACAACAGCGGGATCACCACGACCGGATATTCACTACCTTGGCTCTTGTGGACGCTGAGGGCATAAGCGAGGGCGAGATCGTCGAGGTCGAGACCGCTGTAGCGAACGGTACGCCCGTCTTCAAACTGCACCACGACCATCTGTGCGTCGCTATCAATGGCAATGATCTCGCCGGTGTCACCGTTATAGACATCGCGGTCATAGTCGTTGCGCTGTTGAATAACGCGGTCACCCACCCGGAAGACGGTCGCGCCACTACGATATTCGGCGACACCGGGACGCGACGGGTTCAGTGCGGTTTGCAAAGCCGTGTTGAGCGCCGCGACGCCGGCAGTACCTTTATGGGTCGGACTAAGCACCTGTATGTCGCGGCGTGGATCGAACCCAAACCGACGCGGGATACGTTCGACGACGAGTTCGACCGTGAGTTCGGCACAGCGTTCGGGTGTCTCGGCAGCAAAGAAATAGAAGTCGTCGTGGCCGCCCCACACCGGCAACAGGCCTTCGTTGATGCGACGGGCATTGGCAGCGATACCGCTACCAGCCGCTTGACGAAAGATGGCATCGAGATGCACCTGTGGCACAATGCCGCTCTCGATCAGATCACCGAGCACACGACCCGGCCCCACGCTTGGCAGTTGGTCAGCATCGCCAACGATGACCAGATGCGCGGTAGGAGGCATCGCCTTGAGCAATTGGTTCGCTAGCACAATATCGAGCATACTGGCTTCATCGACCACGAGCAGGTCGCAGTCGAGCGGGTTGTCAGCATTACGGCGGAACGCGCCATCAGGACTGTATTCGAGCAGGCGGTGGATGGTGCGAGCCTCGATCCCGGTGGCGTCGCTTAATCGGCGGGCGGCGCGTCCGGTCGGCGCGGCGAGCAAGGGACGGTAGCCACGGGCACGCAGCAAAAGCACCAGCGCGCGCAGACTAGTCGTTTTGCCGGTGCCCGGCCCACCGGTAAGCAGCATGACCGGACTGGTCAAGGCCATTCGTACTGCATCACGCTGTTGGGGACTGAGATTAATACCACGCCGTTCGGCCAGATGAGCAAAGACCAGTTCCCAGCGGCTAGGGGCATAATGAGCAGCCAGTGCCGAGCGCTGCGCGAGCAAGCGCCGGATCGCATTGGCCACACCGATCTCGGCGAAGGCCAGTGGCGGTAGATAGACCGGCTGTTGGTCTGGCTCGGCGGCGGTGACAACGTGATCGCGCCAAAGCTGGCCGGCGACGAGCATCAGATCGATCGCCGTTTGCACCTTCGTTGCTGCTACGGCGAGCAGGCTAGCGGCACGTTCGATTAACGCACGCCACGGCAAGTAGCAGTGACCTTCATCCGACGCTTGACCAAGCGCGAACCGCACCCCAGCAGCGATCCGACGCGGGTCGTCGCGGGCAATGCCGAGACCGGCAGCAATGGCGTCAGCGGTACGAAACCCTACCCCATCAACCTCATCAGCCAGCCGATACGGTTCGTGCTGAACGATCCGTAACGCATCATCACCGTAATGCTTGTAGATACGCACCGCCACACCGGTAGGCAAGGCAAGGTCTTGCAACAGTAACATCAAATCTTTAATCCGCTGTTGCGCCTGCCAAGCCTCGGCAATCAGCATTGCCCTCTTGCGTCCTAATCCCGGCACCTCGCACAACCGCTCCGGCTCGCGGTCAAGCACGTCGAGGGTGTATTTACCAAACGTTTCCGTAATCCGTTTGGCAGTGGCCGGGCCAACCCCTTTGATCAGGCCACTGCCGAGATAGCGCCGAATACCGTCGATGGTGGCGGGCAGGCGAGAGTGGTAGCGTTGCACCTGAAACTGACGGCCGTGAGTCGGATGATCATGCCATTCTCCTTCGAGGATAAGCTGCTCGCCGGGCTGCACACCAAGCAGGTTGCCGACAATAGTGACGGTATGGCGTTTGCCGGCTGGACGCAATTGCGCAACCGTATAGCCGTTACTCTCGCTCTGAAAGGTAATCCGCTCAAGAATGCCGTCGAGTTGGGGCATAGGGTTCGATCTACATGGGCAACTGTTATGTTATTTCTATCTTACCGGAAATGGTGCGTTGGGCAAAAATTTTATACTGCAAAGAACACCGAAGACGCAGAGAGAAGAGTAGGCCATGATCATCATCACATTGTATACCACTCACCGGTGACGAGAATGGTATCGGCGTCAATCTGCTCGATCCGCGGGCGCAGATGCTAACCCGGGCGGATTGGTTGCGCGTCAGTACGTTGCACATCGACTAACGCCGGATCGAACAGCTCAGCCAGTTCGTTCCGCGCCGTGCGGAACCAGCAGGTGAGCTGATCGTCTAGAAAGCCGTCACGGTACGCATAATACTCCAATGTCACCGGCACAGCGACCACAAACCGAGGGCATAGCGGCACTGCGCCGCTTGCTCCGACAATAGTTGGGTAGTCTCGGTCAAGTGATCAGAGCTATAGAAAGGATTGGCTAGCAGCAAAGCAAGGCCGCCAATCCTGCCGATCATAACGACAGCCAGCATTACCGTAGAACGGCGGCTCATCATACAAGCGCTATCCCATTAAAACCGCGAGTGAAACGCAACCCTTACCTGACATGCTATGCCAACCGAATCCAAAAACGTTTGCACATAAACCTAACAATGGGCAGACGCGAATAGAATAAATATTATAGAGTAGTAAGAAGGTGCGTAAAAAGAAACGCTAAAATAACATCTCCTATCAAACAGTCGCAAAGGGCGCAGAAAAATCAACATAACCTATGCGTGCTTTGCGTTTATCATCCTTTGCGCCCCTCTCTACAACTGCCGTTCGTAGAACCGCGACAACGGATCAGTGGGATACTCGCCAAACAGGCCGATCTGGGCGAAACCGGCTTTTTCGTAGCAGCAGATGGCGGCATGCTGCAATGTGCCCGTTTTGATCCTGCAACGCACCAATCGCACCGGACCGGTTACCGATGAAGCGTATCGTCGCCCGGTGCAGCACCGTCTGCAACGAGGCATCGTGAAGCGCTTGGTCAACGCGGTCGGAGAAGGCAATGGTTTGTGGCGTAGAGGTGTTTGCTAGGTGATAGAATAATCCATAGTGATTGATTGGTATCAGGCGATATACGATATAAGGGCACACCACCACGCGGTTGGCCCCCCATAGCATGCTCCCGATAGGCGGGAACCGCACCGCCGTGCGGCTCAAAGCCAACAACCCCCTACGGTGGGAATGAAACCTGTCTCTTCCGCCCAATGTGGAACGCATAACAAACGGCGCAGAGAAGAGGAACGAGTGCGAAAGGTATCGCTCACCAATCGACTGTGGTAGGATACACAAATAATTCCTGTTGTAAATTCGACACGTTCGCGAACCTAGTGCTATGCTATTGTGGTAAGCACCGTAAGCCAACGGGCACATCTGAATCGCTCGCATCGGTTACCTAAGCACTATGCGCATCCTCATCACTGGCTCATCAGGCATGATCGGCACCAATCTTGGTCTGCGCCTGCTCGCAGAAGGGCATCAAGTCTTCGGCGTCGACCGACGGGTTAATCCGTGGACAGACCGCATCCCCACGCTGCTGCAAGACCTTGCCATACCGCAGCGCGACTTCCAAGCTGGAATTGGCGGTGCGCCCTACCCACTGTGTGATCTCGTCGTACATTTGGCGGCCAACGCCAAGGTCTACGAACTAGTGAACGAACCATACCGCGCACTCGAAAATATCAATATCACCTATAACGTGCTCGAATATTGTCGCGTTCACGATCTGCCGATCATCTTTGCCTCGTCGCGGGAAGTCTACGGTGATATTTACCGCTACATCACTGAAGAGACGAGAGCAGATTTTAGCTTTACCGAAAGCCCTTACTCGGCCTCGAAAATTGCCGGCGAGGCCCTCATCTACGCATACGCGCGCTGCTACGGTCTGCGCTACATTGTCTTCCGTTTCTCGAACGTTTATGGCCGCTATGATAACGATCTCACCCGGATGGAGCGCGTCATCCCGCTCTTTATTCATCGGATCAGTCGGGGTGAACCGGTAACGGTATTTGGTGGCGACAAGGTACTCGATTTTACCTACATTGATGACTGTGTTGACGGCATTATGCGCGGGATTGCTCGTTTATCTCGTGGAGAGGTGGTAAACCGTACAATCAATCTGGCCTATGGCGAGGGTAATACGTTGATT
Source organism: uncultured Chloroflexus sp. (assembly GCF_938091255.1). Taxonomy (NCBI): domain Bacteria; kingdom Bacillati; phylum Chloroflexota; class Chloroflexia; order Chloroflexales; family Chloroflexaceae; genus Chloroflexus; species uncultured Chloroflexus sp. The sequence goes on along the minus strand of NZ_CALLJH010000032.1, from coordinate 39,990 downwards.
CGGGCGGCAGAATTGATTGGTCTTGCCCTCGGTCAACGGCCCGAGATCATCGTGCAACCGGTCAAGCGGGTCGGCGAAGTGAGCTACTACGTCGCCGATATTCGGCGCGCACGTGAGCTATTGGGTTATCAACCGCAAGTGCCATTGGCAGAAGGCATCCGGCGGGCAGTAGCATGGTCACAGGGAGAGCAGGTGGTATGACCAAACCGAAGCAGGAGTTGGCCGAGATAGTCCAACCGCGCGTGCGCGCTATTCCCACCGAGCGTGTGCGCCGCTGGATGCAGGCGAGCACCGCTTGGTTGGCGTTACAGGAGCCAGAACAGCTCTTCCCGGCCATTGTTACCGGCTTTATTGAGGTGTTGCCGGCACTACGCGCTGCGATCCTCTGGCTAGCGACACCAAGCGGGCTGCAACTGGCAGCACAGGCTGGACTCGAAATGCCGGCTCAGCTTGCCGCACAATGGCGACAGATCAAGCTACGGCTAGGTGAAGGCGTAGCCGGTCTGGCGTGGCAGCGCGAGACAGTGATCCAACAGCACGGTGAGCATAGCTACCGCGAATTACAGGGTTTGGCTTCACCACAAGCGCAGAGTGTATTTCAAGCCTTGAGCGATCTCTTACCGCGCAGCCTGACGATTACGGCAGCACCATTGCGAGCCGGAAATCAATGTGTCGGGGTGCTGGAATTGATCAATACCGATACAGCGGCAGTCGATCTTGAACCAGACGATCTTGAGATGGTTGCCAGCATGATTGCGGCAGCCATTCGCAATGCGCAGTTGTACGATGAGATTCGGCGCAGCCATCAACGTTTGAAGGCATTTGATGCCGTCGTCACATCAATCAGCACGGCAGCCGATCTGCCTGATCTGGTGCAGAGTGTGCTCTCGGTCGTCCTTGAACTCACACCAGCCAACAGTGGCGCATTGCTGCTCTTCGATCCGGCACAGGAGCAGTTGCAGCTTAGTGCGTGGAGCGGTATTGATCCGACGATCCTCGCCTGCTTCGATCAGGTGCCGGTCGATGCGAGTCCTTGCGCCGAGGTGGTACGCTATGGCCAACCGGCGATCCGGCCGCTCCTGAGCGAACGGGGTGAAACCGCATTGATTGCCGCCGGAGTGACTGCTGCCGCCTATTTACCCCTGCTGGCAGGTGGCACGGTTACCGGCGTGTTGGCACTGTTTGGCGATCTTGAGGCGATAAGCAAGATCGATAAGGATATGCTCATGCCGATTTGCAATCAGGTCGGCTTCGCTATCGCGAACGTTCGTCTGTACGAAGACAGTCAGCGAGAGCGACGGCGAATGCATACGGTTGTCGAATCGCTCGCCGAAGGCGTATTGCTGTGTGATCGCTACGGTCGCTTAACGTTAGCTAATCAGGCAGCGCACGAGTTGCTAGAGCAAGCCAATCTAAGCTTTGAAATGCCACTTGCTACTATTCCTAACCTGTACGATCTACGCGACCTCGATGGCAGTCCACTTACACCCGATGATCTGCCATTGACGCGCGCGCTGCGTGGCGAGACCTTCTACGACTATCGATTGATGCGCCAGTATTCGGATGGCCGCGAACGATACTTCAGCTTCACCGGCGCACCGGCAGTTAACGAGAACGGAGAAGTAGAAGGAGCCGTGATCACGTTTCGCGACATCACCGCCAATCAAAAAGTACAGCGGGCTAAAGATGAGTTTCTGGCCGTCGCCGCCCACGAACTGCGCAGCCCGTTGGCAGCAGTGCGTAGCTACGCCGATCTCTTGCTCCGCCGCGAACAGCAGCGCGAAGGCGATCCGCGCGACATTCACGGCCTCACCATTCTTACCCAGCAAGTGGCTCACATGCTGCGCCTTGTTGATAACCTGCTCGATGTCTCACGGCTCGACTCTGGTCAACTTGACCTCCAGTATCAGCAGGTCAATGTGGTGATGCTCGCACAGCAAGTTATTGACCAGCAGCGGCCCAGTGCCGGTAATCGTGAACTGCTGCTCGAAACCGAAACCCCAGAATTGATCGTTTCCTGTGATGCCGTCCGCATCCGACAGGTACTCACGAACCTGCTTAACAACGCGATCAAATACAGTCCACCCGATAGTGTCATCAGCGTGCGTCTGCGCCACGCCTTGCTCCCGACGAACAACACACCGGCTGTCTTGATCAGCGTCAGTGATCAGGGGCCGGGTATTCCGGTGAGCGAACATGAACGGGTCTTCCAACGCTACTACCGCACCCCGGGACGACGTGGGGAAGGGTTGGGATTAGGGTTGTACCTGAGCCGCGAGATTGTGCAATTGCATGGCGGCCAGATTTGGATCGAGAGCCGAGAAGGGCAAGGGAGCACATTTATGGTTCTCTTACCCATCGAGCAAGTGGGAGAGTAGGACGTTTGCGGTTAGCAGTTATGTTGCAACGAGGCGGAGAAATAGCCGTGCCAATCCGTATGAAGCCATTTGTACAAGCACTCCCACCAGCGCCACCGGCGCGCCTTGCACCAGAGGGGCCGCCACCGATCCGCATGGCTGCCAATGAAAATCCGTTAGGGCCATCACCGCGCGCAGTGGCTGCCGTGCAAGCTGCGTTGACGGAGATTCATCGCTATCCCGACGCGAGCGGTGCAGCGCTGAAACACGCATTGGCAGCACGGGCCGATCTGCGCCCAGAATACGTTATGCTGGGCAATGGCTCCGATGAATTAATTATGTTGATTTGCCATGCAATACTGGGCGAAGGCGACGAAGCCGTGCTTGCACAGGGTTCGTTCATCAGCTATGCACGTCGGATACAGGCACAAGGCGCGATTGCCCGTCAAGTTCCGCTGCGCGAGATGACGCACGATCTCCCGGCAATGGCAGCGGCCATTACTCCACACACCCGACTGGTTTTTATCTGCAACCCGAACAATCCTACCGGTACTACTGTCGGCGCAACCGAGCTGCTCGCATTTCTCGACCAAGTACCGCACGACATACTCGTCGTCGTTGATGAAGCCTACATCGAGTTTGTTACTCGACCAGATTTCCCCGATCTGTTGCCACTTATCCGCGCCGGACGCGACAATCTGCTCCTTATACGCACGTTCGCCAAGATTCATGGCTTGGCCGGGCTGCGCCTTGGTTACGCCTTTGGTGTCCCCGATCTGATCGCCTATCTCGAACGAACGCGCCCGGTATTTAACGTCAATGCATTGGCGCAGATCGCCGGTCTCGCCGCGCTCGACGACAACGAACATCTCGTCCGTTCGCTCGCCCATGCTGCGCGCAGTCGCGCTATGCTCAGCGAGGAGCTGCGCGCCTTGGGGCTGACCGTCATTCCCGGCGAGACGAATTTTGTCGCGGTGGCCGTACCCGACGATCAGGCGATTGCTGTGGCGCTAGCCCAGCGCGGTGTGGTGGTAACGCCGCTGAGCGGATGGGGCTTGCCGGGATGGATTCGGATTTCGTTTGGCACAGATGATGAAAACCGGGTTTGTATCGCTACGTTGCGTGAGCTATTAACCAATAGGGCAGCCGGTTGAAGTAAGCTCGTTGGGACGTTTGCTTGTTTTGGTCTGCTCTCGCTCGTACCAGTTACCACACGATGGGGAAGAGGTATGCCAATGTGGGTGAGATGCTCAGTGATCGTACAGATAATGTTCTTTCATCCTACGAGGCAGCACGGCCACCCTTCGCAATTATAAAGCGGCGATGCAGAAATGCGTGCCACACGATAGGACAAGGAATAGCCATGAGTGAACCGCAACGACCAGCTTTTTGTCCGCAGTGCGGGCATAAATTAACGCCGGAGGATCGTTTCTGCCCAGAGTGTGGCGCGCGCGTACCAGACTCCACGCCACCCGCCGCCGCGCCGCCGACCACCATCATCCCACCCGACCGGCCCACCGCCGCGCCGCCAACCACCATCATCCCACCCGTGCAAAGCACCAACGTGCCACCTAACCCTTCCCCGCCACCGCCACCAGCATACGGCACACCGGTAAGCAGCTCGCCACCCTTCCACATTCCGTCAGCGCCTGAGCTGCCGGCGAATCGTTCTAATAATCGGCTAGCATGGTTATTGGTTGGCGGTATTGGCTGCCTCTCGCTGATCATTATCAGCGCCTGCATCTTCATTGTGATCGCCTTCGTCGCTACCCCCACATTGGATAGTCTTCCCACTCCTACCACTGCCGCCACCACAACCGCAGGTAGCGGCGTTGAGTCAGCGATCGGCGGCGAGGTCGTATTCCGTGACGATTTCGACAATCCGACGGCCAGTGGTCTCGGCGAAGACGAAGACGCCAGCGCACGGTTCGCCTTTGAACAGGGTCACTACGTCATTGAAGTCAAAGAAGCGGAGACGCTCGTGTGGGCATTAGTGGATGGCACCTACCGTGACGCCGTCATTGAGGCCAGTTATGCAATGCCGCGCAACGGGCCAGATGGCGCTGCTGGTCTTATCTTTCGCTACCAAGATGCTGACAATTTCTACTTGTTTAGTGTCTCGAACGATGGCTACTACGCGCTTGAGCTGCTCGAGAACGACCGCTGGATCACCCTGATCGATTGGACGCAGCACGAGGCCATTCATCCAGAGAACAACCGCATGCGCGTCGAGCTACGCGGCGACGAGATCACGCTCTTCGTCAACGACCGGCGGCTAGAGCAAACGCGCGATCCGACGTTCACACGTGGTGAAGTTGGCCTCGCGGTGACGAGCTTTGATAAAGGGGGGATTATTGTGCGCTATGACGAGATAACGATCTGGCGACGGTAAGAGAGACGCGGGACACGCCAATGCAAGTTTGGTCAATGCGTCCACTCAGAGTGAACGCACTGCTACCAGTATTTGTAAGATAACTTCATAGGAGGTAGCCTGCCTACTGAGTGATAGGGCCACTGTCACGTTCTAGCAAGGGCAGGTGGGCACGTTGGAGTCTATTGTTTAACGATAAACGGGAGATATGATCTATAATTGCTCCAACCTTTTTCAAAAGATCTCAATTGGCCGCTGAATGAAGCAGTATTGGCATTAGCGGTAGAAATTGGATTGGTAGTAGCTACCACGAGTTCTGGAGCAAAAACTAATGCACCCGTTTCGATATCAAAGATAAACAAGCACTGTTTATTTTCTACATTCACCACTGGGAACATATACCACCCTTTTGTTTGATCAAATAGAGCAGCCGCCTGATATAAAGATTGGATTCCGGTTACCTCAGACAAAACCTCACTCTCGCCTGTCAACAAATCAATCCTAACCAGACGATTAGGATACGCAGTCACACCTATCAAAACATTGTTGGAAAGCGCGAAATGTACTAATGGATATGAAAGTGGAATAGTAGAGATTTCAAGAGTTTGCAGATTAATGATAACAATCTTATCTCCTGCGTCCGAACCTTCAAAGACAAAATAATTGTCATCTATGGCAGAATTCCCGGTAGATATATACATCACCTCTGGAATTGCCACTAACGTGCTTATATTCAATGTAGATGGATCAACTTGCACCAATACATTACCCGCCATCTCAGAATCATACATCACTCCATAGAGAAATCCGTCTCTGTATTCCATTACAGACAAGTTGGCGGAAAACGGTGCAGAACTTATTAGATCACCAGAGATAGTATCGATTACTAGCATACGTTGAACAAAATCATTATCAAAAGCGGGCTGGAAATACCGATTTGCTTCTAAATCTATAGCCGCTACGAAAGCACTAACTCCTTTGATTTCCGGAAAGGTGTTCAGCGCAGTCATCTGGCCAGTATTTAGATCAATTGTGAAGAAGGTGGACAGCCCATTATAGGAACTTACTGTATATGCTTTGCTTCCTCCGGTCTGGAGATCGGTTTCTAACAGCCGCGCTTGATTGGCAGCAACGGTCAATGGAGACTGCTCACGAATCGGGCTAATACCCAGCGCCGTCAACGCAGCTAGTGCTAGTATTATGGTGAAGTACTTACGTGTCTTGTTCATAGTTTTTCCCCTTTGAGGATAAGGCGGATGCCGAAGCTACCCAAGGGTAGGTGCTTCCCCTGCGTGCAGCGTAGGCAAGTGGCGTTAGGTGCAAGCACAGGTTGGACGATAAGCTGAACATTTGCAATAGCAGCGGTGTTGAGGCTGCGTCTAACATAAAAAAGCCGACCAACCGCCTCCACTTCAACCTGCCTGCACTGCATGAAGACGAAGAACCACCTGTCGCTCCATGTGCTGCGGAACACTCGGCTGCTATGATACCGTCCCCTTCCACAGGTTCTCTTATTGGCAGATGGCCTCTACCTGCATCGTTTGCAGACGCTACACGGCACACCGTTTTGACCAGTAGAGATGATGCTATTTTCGATGTAAAGACATTCCTCACCGGTTATTCCTCAGCCGATCGCCAACCCTGCTCGATCAGGTCACTCCTCGCTTCGCAGCCATTGGGCAACCTGAACAACATCTTTGGCAATATTCAGGTCGCTACTGCGCAGCATTGCTTGTTCCACGACAACTTTTGCATTTGGTAGAGACGTAGCAATACTACGTCTCTACCAAGATGCCATATAACAAATGATACCCTCTTTTCAACGTAAAACAACCACTCACCTTATCACCCTTTAACACCCCGATCACAAGCCAGCTCGTTTCGTTCATCGCGATAAAAATGACAATGGGTTTCGAGCGCTTTGCGGAGCGCCGCCCGAGCACGGTGCAATCTGATTTTGACCGCACCAAGACGTAAGCCCAGAATGTCGGCAATCTCGTTATTGGTGAACTCTTGCAATTCACTCAACACAATCACCGTTTGATAGTTCGGTGGCAGGCTAGCGATAACATTGCGAATACATGCATTCATTTCCTTGCGAATCAGCGCCGTCTCAAGCGAAAGCGGTTTCTCGCCGATCCATCCTTCTTGCTCAGCGCGTTCTCGTTCGTAGAATACGACCGAGCCATCTGCTGTTCTATTCGGTAACATACGGCGAAACGAAGGGCTGCGCAGCCTGTCAAGCGCAGCATTGGTGGCGATGCGATAGATCCACGTCGAAACGCGCGCCTCACCCCTGAACGTCGGCAACGCCTGATAGACTTTGACAAACACCTCTTGAGCGAGGTCTTCGGCCTCGTGCTCACCAACTAAACCGGTCAGATAGCGATAGATTTTGGGCTGAAACGCGGCGTAGAGTTCCTGAAACGCGCTTTCGTGGTGACTCATCGTGCAACTCCGTAGCAGCCAACGCTTACCGCTTTGACTCAGCGAAAGGTGATACTGCGGGTGCAGCAGGCGAAAACCAGCCCTTCTGCTGTATCAACAGCACAATACGCAAAAACAGAATCAGCACCGGTAGTTCGATGCTCGGCCCGATGACCACGGTCAACGCTACTAGTGGACTAGCAAACGCACTCACTGCAATAGCAAGCGAGACTTCTGAATTGCGCGCGGTCGTGGTAAAAACGAGGAGCGCAAATTCGCGGTAGCTGAGCCGAAAGAGCCGAGCGGCAGCGATGGCCATCACCAACGCGATGACAAAGAAGGCAACGCCGGGGAGCATCATCTTCAACACGACCGCAGGATTCTCAAACAACACTGCTCCCTGTGAGGCAAACATCGCTGCGATGACGACCATCAGGGTAATCGCCTTGAGGTACGGTAGTCTAATCTTCTTTGCCGCATCATCAACCGAAATGGCATATCGTCCGAGAACCCAGCGGGTTGCAGCGGCGAGCGCCAGCGGTAAGACAAGGAAGACTATCACACTACGCACCATCTCGGTGATCTCGATCTGCACGACCGTGCCAGCCAAGAGGGCCATGTAGACGGGCAACAACACGATTTGTAAGACAACGTTCCAAAACAGCAGGCTAATCCCCAGTTCGACATCACCTTTTGCCAACTCGGTAAAGACCAGATACCAACCAATACAAGGGGTCACAAGGTACAGAATCAAGCCAACCCAGATATCGGGATCGTTCTGCAAGAACAGAAAACCGAGCATCCATGCAATGAATGGCGTGACCAGAAAGTTGATGCCGATTGCCAACCCGGTTGGCTTCCAGCGGGTAAAGGCGTGCATGATCCCGCCTGTGTTTACACCTAGCATAATAAAATAGATCACGAGGAACACACCAATCGTCACCAACGGCGTCAGCCCAGCAGCAAATGTCGGACTCACGCTCGCGAGCACAAGCCCAATCGCGATCGCACTCAGCAGCAAGAGGGGCTGAATACGGTCAAGAAGAGCCAATCCCTGCTGTCGTTCAGATGTTGTCGTCATGTTATGTCTCTCATTCTCCACGCGCCTCACCCTTCATCAGCAGCAGCGGCGCCTCTTGGCCGCTGCTGCCGTTGTTATGCGCACGTTGTCGCATTAGCGATCGGTTATACCACCGGTCGCCCCACTTCTTCGTTGCACTAGCTCGACCGCCGCTCTAGTGGCCGCTGTCAATACCGGACACCACACCGGCGGTATCTGCGGGTCTGTCTGCCCTTCAGCCAATCTTCTAAAACCTGCTGTCAGCTTGCGCAGGTTGAGAATACTGGCAATAAACATGATAGCCATTCCGCTCATGACTGCCAGCGCCGACCAGAACAATGAAAGCAGGAACGATAGGGAAGCATTCATCGTCTTCAAGAGGACTGCATTACAGCATGAAATGATACCCCATGCGATGAGCACCGTGAGGTAGGCAGGAATATTCTCCTTCCGAAACAACGGATACGATTGCATGATCGATTCCCCTTACCACTGTGCAGATATGTACCGATTGGACGAGCCATGTTACAAAACAGCGGCTGCTCAAATGCATCGGTATGCCGTGAGCAGTGATGTGTAGAGGATGCATTGTACACTACCCTATGTATTGCATCCGCAATCCGCGTTCGCAACACCGGTCGTAGCAGTAACAGTTGGCGAACCGCATCCACAGTCTTGATGGAGATCAGCAACGCTCCCAAGTTGAGCAGCTTGGGCCAGACTCGCAGCGAACGCATCCATCTTGGCGGCAGCACCTCTTCGTACCATTTTCCCTACCTCAATTGCAGCCATAATTTCTGACCGGTCGGCACCACTTTCTACGGCTTTCGCGAGATGATACTGCAAACATGGCTGACAATGCGCTGTGATCGATGCACCTATTGCGATCAATTCCCGGATTCGCATATCCATAACGATACTCCTCTCGTGATGTATAGGCTTAGCAACCACAACCTGCTCGCTTGAGAGAGCCTAAGTTCCTCATCGTCCTAAACCCTTTGATCGGGGAGCGACAGGTATGGAACGTGTCACAGGGCATCACCTCCTTCCTGACCCTATAGACGGAAAGCAGACCGAGAAGGATACACCGTACCGCGTATCTTTGAACAGTGGGATCGAACAGGACGACGATCACGCCGGTTGATCCGTAAGCGGTGGTGGAAGACCGACCGGCAAATGACTCGGTCGGTTGGTATCCAACGCTTCTTCCCTGCATTGCCATTTGGTAGGGATTGTGGTATAAACGAACATACTATTTAACCTTGCTTGCCACCGAGACGGTTGCCACCTACGTTCCAATCACGTTCCAATAAAGGTAAAACCACCATGGCAAAGTTTCTCGACACAACCGGCGTCTCGTATCATCTGCAGCAGCTCATCAACCAAGCGCAAGACACCCTCATTCTCATCAGCCCGTACCTCAAAATCAATGACCGGCTGCGCCAATCGCTTGAAGATAAAGACCGCATGAAGATCGACATTCGCGTGATTTATGGCAAAAACGAGCTGCAACCCGATCAGATCAACTGGCTCCGGTCGCTCAAGTTTGTCCGCACGAGTTTCTGCGAGAACTTGCACGCGAAATGCTATCTCAATGAACGCGAAGCCATTATCACCTCGATGAATTTGTACGAATTTTCCCAAGTCAATAATCACGAGATGGGCATCTACATTACCAAGTCGGATGACCCTGACCTGTACGAAGCGATCTATGCAGAAGCACGCCGGTTAATCCGCATTAGCGAAGAAATCCGCGTGTCTATCGAAGTCGTGCCACCCGATTCGCCACTCAGTAATGGGGATGAGAAAGGTTTCTGCATTCGATGCAAGAAAGAGATTGTGCGTAACCCGGCAGCGCCATATTGCGGAGATTGCTATCGGGTCTGGAAGAAGTATGAAAACCCCACCTACCAAGAGAAGTATTGTCATCGTTGTGGGAAAGATCACCCCTCTACGATGCATAAGCCCCTCTGTCCTGAGTGCTACCAGCAACAGAGCAAGAAGCCGGCGATCAAAGGGAAATCGGCATAAGCGAGCATGCACGGTGGGCATGAATCGCCATCCAAGTGATGCATCTCGATAACGCAACAACAGCGAAGCGCGATGGTGGCTTAAACCATCGCGCTCAACATTCCATCCGCGCACTAGCACCGAACGTCGTAACGTGTAAAGCGGTCGGCCTACTCGCCCATTACCAATGCCGTTGGGAAGGGTTGCGTCAACAGCAGCGTGCTAGCAACGCAACTGATGATAACCACGAGCAAGGTCGCGAGGAACGAGCAACGTTGTGGCGGTTAAACACAGCAATATACCCTTTCTACGCAACCACATTCGGCGTCGGCCGTCCGTACAAGACTGCTACCAGATTCTCGGCGGCGAGAGTAGCCATACGCACACGGGTCGCGACGCTAGCGCTGCCGATATGCGGGGTCAGCACGACGTTCGGTAAGGTGAGCAGCGGGTGATCCGGCCCGATCGGCTCGTGCTCGAAGACATCAAGACCGGCAGCCCATGGTCGGCCAGCACGCAGCGCGGCCACCAGATCGGCTTCGCGCACAAGTGGCCCGCGCGCGACGTTGACGAAGATGCTAGTCGGTTTCATCAGCGCAAACTGGGTTGCACCGAACATCCCGCGGGTCTCGGCGGTGAGCGGGGCGGTCACCACCACTGCATCACTCTCGGCGAGCAGATCGTTGAGCGAGCGATATTCAGCCCCCAATTCGGTCGCGATTGCAGGGTTAGGCCGACGATTGTGGTAGAGCAGTCGCATCCCAAACCCACGCCCTCGACGCAACACAGCTTGCCCAATTCGACCTGCACCAACCACCCCCAAAACTCGGCCATAGATATCTTGCCCCACCATCTGCATTGGGTGCCACGGCCCCCACGCACCGCGTTCAATCAACGTATGCCCTTCAACCACACGGCGGGCAGCGGCCAGTAGCAACGCCCATGCCAGATCGGCGGTCGTTTCAGTCAGCACATCGGGCGTATTGGTGAGCGTAATCCCGCGCGCCGCCAGCGCCGCCCGATCAATGTTGTCGTAGCCAACCGCCATGATCGACACGGCGCGCAAACGCGGCGCTGCGGCGATCACCTCAGCGTCGATGCGGTCGGTGATCAGGCAAAGCAATCCCTCGACATCAGCGATGCCACGCAGCAATGCCTCACGTGGGATGGGGGTTTCGATTTGATCCCACACGGTCACGGTACCGTGCTCGTGCAAGATTGCCATCGCCGGGTCGGGTAGCCGGCGAGTAATGAACATACGAGGTTTAGGATTCATATGACGTGAAGGATAAAACGCGAAGCCGCAACGACGCGAAGGATAGAATAGCCACAGTATACGTGGACCACGTTTACCCCTTGGCGTCCGCGCGCCTTTGCGTGAAACACCTTTGCGCCTTACCACTATCCCTCAACCACAATCACGTGAAGCTGTGGCGGGCCGTGAATTCCGAGCGAGAGGGTCATCTCGATATCGGCGGTGCGTGACGGGCCGGTGATAAACGTGAGATTACTGGTCGGGCCGAAGATATTGTCGCCGTAGCGTTGGGTCAGCAGCGCCAACGCTTCGCCAAGACCGCGCACCAGTTGGGAGTGGAAGACAATTGCGATGTGGCACGGCGCGAGCAGCGAGGCAAGGCGTGGCTTGCCGGGGCCATGGCGCAAGAGCAGCGTCCCACTCTCGGCAATTGCAAGCTCGACCCCTGATAAACAGAGCGGAATTGGTTCCAGCGCTTGCAGGCGAGCCTTGCGCCCTTCGCCACGTACATCGGCTTTTGCCGGCGTGATACCACGAGCGGCCAGCAGTTCCGGCAAGCCGGGCAAGCCAATCTGGTCGAGATCCCAACCGATCACGCTTGTTGCTTGTGTCTCTTCGATCAGGCGGTCGATGATCGCCAGCGCCTCATCGGCGCTTACCACTCGGTAAGCCTTACCTTCCAGCTTCACCAGCTCGGCGACGAATTGACCAACCAGATCATCTTGCGCCGGCAAGGCAAACGGCGGCGGTTCGTGCGGCATCCGCTCGGCCTCTGCCTGCAACCATGGCCGGTTGGCAGTGAGGCTGGTGCGGAGATGAGCGAGAATCTGTTCACGGCTCATAACATCTCCTATCAAAACGTCGCAAAGTGCGCAGAGATATGCGTCACGAGCATGCTCATGAGAAAAATCAACATAACCTTTGCGTTTATCATCCTTTGCGCCCCTTGCTACAAGCGCCGTTCGTAGAACAGCGACAACGGATCATTGAGATACTCGCCAAACGGGCCGATCTGGGAGAAACCGGCTTTTTCGTAGCAGCGGATGGCAGCATGCTGCAATGTGCCCGTTTCGAGCCTGAGCAGCCGACATTCGTGTGCCACTGCATACGCGGCAAGGTGATCGATCAGGCGTCGGGCTAGCCCCATCCCGCGAAACGCTGGCCGCACGTACATTCGCTTCAGTTCGCCATAGTCAGGGTAAAGCTGGATGCCACCGCAACCGGCGGCCTCACCGTTCACCCGCACGACGAAAAAGGCGACTCCTTGCGCGATGAGTTTCTCGACGCTGTAGCCGTGCTGGCTTTCCGGCGGGTAGAGCGGAGCCAGTTCGGCTTCCAGTTCTGCGATCAATGCCAGCGCATCGGCGGTGTCTGGTCGTTCGGCATGGATAGTGATATGCATAGTAATGCGGGGCAGGTATGGAACCTGCCCTTACGATGATGATCGGCGTTGGTTTTTCCGCTCGGCCCACAGTTCGCGGAACGACTTGGGCGGCAGGGCCGGAAAATCGCGCTGTTTCGTCCATAAGTGCAGCGGTGGCGGCAGACGGCGGAAGTGGCCCTTGCGAGCGAGGATGCGACTGAAGAACCGACCGGCTTTGCCGCCGGCGTTGTAAATCGCCGGGTGGGTCATCGTCAGGGTATAGCCAGCAATGGCCACCTTCTCAACCGGATTGACCTTGCCGGCCTTCACCGCATCGGCGCGGTGGCGCAGCAGCATATCGGGAATAGCGATCCGCACTGGGCAGACCTCTTGGCAGGCACCGCAGAGCGAGCTAGCCTGTGGCAAGAGGTGGGCGTCCGGCAGATCAGGTTGCAGCAGCGGAGTGAGGATCGCACCGATCGGGCCGGAATAGACACTGCCATAGGCATGGCCGCCGATCGCCTGATAGACCGGACAAGCGTTGAGGCAGGCGCCACAACGAATGCAGAGCAGCGATTCGGCGTACTGACCGCCCAATATCTGCGACCGGCCATTGTCGAGCAAGACAAGGTGGAACTCTTCAGGGCCATCTTCTTCACCGGGGCGGGCCGGGCCGCTGATCAGGCTAGTATAGACGCTCAGCTTCTGACCGGTGGCCGAACGGGCCAGCACTTGCAGCATCACGCCGAGATCGGCGAGGCGGGCCACGATCCGCTCGATCCCCATAATCGCCACGTGGATGCGCGGCACTGTAGTCGAGAGACGCGCATTGCCCTCGTTCTCGACAATCACGATCGCACCACTATCGGCCACCCCAAAATTGACTCCGCTGATCCCCATGTCAGCCTGCAAAAAGCGCTGGCGTAGCGCCTGCCGGGCAGTGCGGATCATCAGCGGCACCTCGGTCGTTGGCGGCATGCCGAGATGCTGCTGGAACAGTTCGCTCACCTGCTCGCGGGTTTTGTGGATGGCGGGAGCAATAATGTGCGACGGCGTTTCGCCGGCGAGCTGGATAATGTATTCGCCGAGGTCGGTCTCGATCACCTCAAAACCGGCTGCTTCGAGCGCCTCGTTAAGATGGATCTCTTCCGAGGCCATCGACTTCGATTTGACAATGCTACGCACCCCGCGCGCGTGGGCCAGTTCGATGATATACTGACGCGCCTCTTCGCCGTCGCTGGCCCAACAGACGTGGCCGCCGCGCGCTTCGACATTGGCGGCCAATTGCGGCAGCAACTCATCAAGATGGGCCAGCGCGTGGGCACGAATCGCACGGGCCTGATCACGCAACCGGTCGGCATCGCCGAGGGCGCTGATTGCACTGGCGCGATTACCGATGAAACGGCTGGTCGCACGGTGCAATGCCGTCTGCAACGACGAATCGTGCAGGGCGTGGTCAACACGGTCGTAAAAGGCGATGGTTTGTGGCATAGAGGTGTTTTCTAGGTGATAGAACAATCCATAATGTATTGATTGGTATCAGGCGATATACCGATGTAAGGACCCACGACCACGCGATTAGACCCCCATGGCGTTCCCCCGGAAACCAGATTTACCGCGCGTCCACCATATTGGCCAATACTTCGGCCAAATGGCGGGCGCGGGTTGGTATATTGCGGCGCGACAACCCACCGGCGATTTGGGTCATACACGACACATCGCCGGTCACCACCAGATCGGCTTCAGTTGAGGCAATCGCCTCGATCTTGCGGTCAAGCATCGCGGTCGAGATGGTATGCTGTTTGATTGCAAACAAGCCACCGAAGCCGCAACACTGATCACATCCCGGCAACGGCACGACTTCCGCCCCCTGTACCCGGCTCAGCAATGCACGCGCCTGCTTACCAACACCAAGGAAGCGTAAGCCGTGGCATGCATCGTGGTAGGTGATGCGACCGTTGAACCGCGCACCAACGTCGGTCACGCCTAACCCATCGACCAGATATTCGCTCAGCTCATACGTGCGATGGGCCAACTCGGCGGCCATGCCGGCAAAGGGCGTGTGCGCAAACAATTCGTGGTAGAGATGGCGGATCATCGCTGCGCACGATCCCGATGGCATCACCACGTCGCCCTTGCCGCGCAACACCTCCAGCGTGCGCCCGGCGACGGCGTAAGCGTCATCGCGAAAGCCGGCATTGAACGCCATTTGCCCACAACATAGCAGATCGGACGGTACGTCAACGTCTATGCCCTGTTGTTCCAACAGCTCGGCCGCAGCCAAACCGACGGTGGGGTAGAGCTGATCGACAATACAGGTCGCGAACAGAATGGCGCGACGGCGGCCGGTAGTCACAGTTGTGTCTCCTCTGGGGCTGCAAGAACGTTGTCTAGCGGTATTATATAACGTCATGGCGTAAGCGGGCAAAATGACCAAATCCACCATTTTGACGCCGTTGTCGATGATGGGGTGGCGGAAAAAAAGACCGTAGAGCCGCACGGTCGTGCGGTTCTACAAATATACGTCGCCCGCCATTCATACGTTATTCGCTATTCTCTCACGCGCGCCTACGTTCTACCGCCTCGCGTGGTATAATGTTTACAGCATTGTTGCGCTCAGGTTCAGCCTGAGCGTTTTTCGCGCCGCGCAGCGGCCAACCGTCACGGAATAGGTAGTATGATTCAGCGCACCGATCTACGGAACATCGCCATTATCGCTCACGTCGATCATGGTAAGACCACGCTGGTTGACGCAATGCTCAAGCAGAGCCGTATTTTCCGCCAGAACCAGCAGGTAGAAGAGCGCGTGCTCGATAGCAATGCGCTCGAACGCGAGCGAGGGATTACCATTCTCGCCAAGAATACCGCCGTCACCTATCGCGGCGTCAAAATTAATATCGTCGATACTCCCGGCCACGCCGACTTTGGCGGCGAGGTAGAGCGGGTAATGAATATGGTTGACGGCGTATTGCTACTGGTTGACGCCGTCGATGGCCCAATGCCTCAGACCAAGTTTGTCTTGCGCAAAGCGTTGCAAGCCGGCCATCAGGCGATTGTCGTGGTCAACAAGATCGACCGGCCACAGGCCCGTCCGAACCACGTCGTCAATGCCACATTTGACCTGTTTGTTGATTTAGGCGCAAGCGATGAGCAAGCCGAATTCGCGACCATCTTCACCAACGCGCTGCTCGGCCACGCCGGGCGTTCGCCGCTCAAGCTGCACGACTCGCTCGAACCGCTCTTCGAGTGTATTCTCGAACGCATTCCGCCACCCACAGTCGATGTCGAGGGGCCGGTGCAGTTCCTCGTCACCACCAGCGCCTACGACGAGTACAAAGGCAAGATTCTCACCGGACGGTTGGTGCGCGGCACGATCCGCAAAGGGCAACCGTTGGTGCGGATTGCACGCGACGGCGCGATCACGCCGGCCAAAGTCAGCCAGATTTTTGTGTACAACGGACTTGAGCGGCAAGAGGTTGAGCAGGCGCAAGCTGGTGATATTATCGCAATTGCCGGTATTAGCGACGCTGCCATCGGTGACACAATCGCCGATGCGCTGGCCCCCGAAGCATTGCCGCCGATTAAAGTCGAAGAGCCGACCGTCCGCATGACCTTCGGCGTCAACACCAGCCCCTTCGCCGGGCGCGAGGGAACGTATGTTACCTCACGCAAACTGCGTGAGCGCCTGTTCCAAGAGATGGAGCGCGACGTGGCGTTGCGGGTGGAAGAGACCGACAGCCCCGACGTGTTCATTGTGGCCGGACGCGGCGAGTTGCATCTGGGTATTTTGATTGAGACGATGCGCCGCGAAGGGTACGAGTTTCAGGTCTCGCGCCCGGAAGTGATCTTCCGCGAAGCGCCAGATGGTACCCGGCTCGAACCGATGGAGCTGGTCGAGATCGAGGTAGCGAGCGAGTATCAGGGGGTGGTGGTTGAGTTGTTGGGCAAGCGGCAGGGCCAGATGCGCGATATGCGCATCAGCGAAGATGGCTCGGTACATTATGTCTATCTCGTACCGACGCGCGGCCTGCTCGGTTTTCGCCAGCTCTTCCTCACCGCCACTCGCGGCACCGGTATTATGAACAGCATCTTTTTCGGCTACGAGCCATACGCCGGTGAGATGGAAGTGCGGACCAACGGCAGCCTGATCGCAGCCGAAGGTGGCGTCGCCACCACGTATGCTATCCATGCGCTGCAAGACCGCGGTGTCTTCTTCATCACCCCCGGCCAAGAGGTCTACGAAGGGATGGTCGTCGGCCAGCACATTCGCGACAACGATCTTGAAGTGAACGTCTGCAAAGAAAAGCATCTCACCAATATGCGCAATAACCGTGGCGCCGAGACGATACGGCTCGATGCACCGCGTCAACTCTCACTCGATGACGCGATTGAGTATATCGGCGACGACGAGCTGGTTGAGGTGACACCCAAAGGTTGGCGCATTCGCAAGAAGCTGCTCAGCGCCGATGACCGCCGCCGTGAGAAGAAGCGGCGCGAACTGGCGCTGAGTGAGCGGTAGAAGACCTTACCACAGAGGGTAAGGTCATTGCTACACCCCCTCGGCGCTAGCGCCTGCTACGAGTAGCGGCAGCAATACTCATCCGCCTCTCATTTTTCTTTAACCTTCTCTTTAAGCTGCCCGCCGATACTAGAAACCGGCGGGCAGTGTAGCATCTTCACCTTACCCATCACACCACCTGCCCGCAACCAAAGCGCGCGGCGCTACCCAGCCGCCGCACCCCATACGGCCTACGCTTACGTGGCCGCGGGGAACCGCAGAGGCTATCACCTGCGTCTACATCTATGAACCTCGGCGGTTCACATTGCACGCGCCGAACAGAGACACCGGCGCACGAAGGAGGCGCAATGAGCAACCCAACCACGATTGGTCGCAGTGCATCGGATACGATTGTGCTGTATCTGAACGAGATCGGCGCCGAGCCGCTGCTCACTTTCGAGCAGGAGCAGCAACTAGCCAACGCGATCGCGCAGGGACGGCGGGCCGCCGAACGGCTGGCCAATGAGCCATTGCTCCCGATTGCCGAAAAGCAGCGGCTAGCGGCGCAGGTCGCCGCTGGCGAGCAAGCTCGCGCTCAATTGATCAACTCCAATCTGCGCTTGGTCGTGAGCATTGCCCGCCGCTATCAGGGTCACGGTCTGGCCTTGCTCGATCTGATCCAAGAAGGTAGCGTCGGCCTCATGCGCGCCGTCGATAAATTTGATGCCAGTCGCGGCCTCAAGTTCTCGACGTATGCCACCTACTGGATTCGGCAGAGCATCGGGCGGGCGATTGCCGACCATAGCCGCACTGTGCGTCTGCCGGTGCATTTGGGGGAACGGCTAAGCCGGCTATCGCGGTTGCGGCAAGAATTGGCCCAACAGCTCGACCGCGAACCGACACTGGAAGAGCTGGCCCATGCCGCCGGACTCACCGTTGAACAGGTCGAACGAGCTGAGCAAGCCGGGCTGACACCTGCCTCGCTCGACGAAGCCCACACTGAAGACGGCGGCGGTGCGCTGGCCGAGATTTTGACCGATCCGCTCCAACCTACTCCCTTTGATGAAGTGAGCGAGAGTATGCTGCAGGCCGATGTCCAAGCTGCCTTGAACCAACTCTCACCACGCGAGCGAAATATCTTACGCTTACGCTACGGTCTTGACGGCGAACCGATGCATACCCTCGAACAGATTGGTCAGCGCCTACGCCTGACTCGCGAGCGAGTGCGCCAACTCGAACACGAAGCTTTACGCAAGCTGCGCGATCCCTCGTTGCATCCGCAATTGCAGGGGTACGTGAACGAAGCAGCACAGTAAACTCGCACTGTACAGCTATTGTTCGCCCTATTGATCCTATCCCCCCGCTTCCCTTGCGGAAATGGGGGGATCGTTGTCTTTCTCCTGCACAAATCAATCTACTCTTATAACAAGGGAACATTGCTCTAAGCACGAAAGAATGCCGTATGTTACAAGAAGTCAGCAATACCTTATGAGCAGGGAAAGCAAAGGATTCAAATTATTCACCCAGTCGATTGATGGGAAGTTGCCCGTACTTGTCTGTATGCAACCTTCTTCCACACCCCACGCTAGAGCCTGTTATGTACTTCGGCGATAAACGTGGTATACGTTCAGCATGCCACGCAAACCCTATCCACGCGATGTGAGCGACGAGGAGTGGGTCTTCGTCGCTCCCTCCCTGATCGTACTGACCGCAAACGATTCGCAGCGTGACCACTCGCTGCGCGAGGTCTTGAATGGATGGCGTTGGATCGTCCGCACGGGAGGAGAGACGTTGCAATGCAACGTCTCTCCAACGCGCATGACGCCCAACGATCTGCCGCCGTGGGACACGGTCTCTATTAGGAGACGGTGCGATGCACCGTCTCTACTGAAGGCCGAGGTCGGTGCGACGCTCTTCACATGATCTGCGCATGCGGGTGTGCGCCATCGCAGGTCGCACACCTGCGCCGCGCGCGGCAATCGTTGACGTGCGTACCGTGCCATCGCCCCCGGAACGTAGCGCACGCGCCGGCTCCGACGGGCATACACGCCGCACGGGCAGCAAGCTCCACGTGGCGGTTGATCCGCTGGGCTAGTTGCTGGCCGTGGTCGGCACGCCCGCCAACGAACCGGAACGCGCGCCGGTCGCCACGTTGATGGAACAGGTTCAGGCCGTCATGGGCGAGTCGGTCGAAGATGCGTTCGTTGACTAGGGCGATACGGGGGAACAACCGACGGCCGACGCCTATGCCTACGGTATGCGGCTGGAAGTCGTCAAACGGTCGGAAGCCACATGCGGCTTCGTGCCAAGCGTATCCGCGCGAAATCCGGTTGTGGGTCGTCGAACTTGATAACGCAGTTGGAGGTGGACGGGTAGCGTTTTACTGGAACCAGCACGTCACACTTTGGCACGGCATGGCGACTCGTGACGCACTGGTATGACGTACTTTGTTTATCCTTGATGTTGAGATCATCCATGATGCTATCGAGCAGGGATTACGTTACTTCGACTTCAACATAAGTGCCGGAATCGAGGGTGTCATGCAGTACAAACGCAATTTTGAGACCACTGACTCCTCAATTCCACGCTGCGAATACCGCAGTCCGGTGTTAAAACCACTGAGTCGCTCGTACACTAGCTATGACGCCGACCGCTTGCGCCACAGCGCGTACCGGTGATAGCGAGTAGGAGATAGCCGAGAAGTAGCCCTTTGTCATTGCGCGCCGCGTTAGCGGGGAAGCAATCTCCGCTCTGGCAGCGGGGGATTGCTTCGAGCGCCGCGCGCCCGCCCAAGGAACGCTGTCCCTTGCGCTAATAGTGCTTGCAAATAGGGGATTGCTTCGGGCGCTGCGCGCCCGCCCAAGGACAGGGGTGTGCATCGCCCCCCGCAAGGACAGGGGACGCGCCGCGCCCTATGTTGTACAGGAGGGGCGGATTTGAAACCTGCCCCTCCCGCTTGTAGTGAAACCCAACTGAGTACGATAGAGACAGCAATTATGACTTGAACCAAGAACCGGGCTAATGGCACATCAGTCGCATGTATTGGCAATAACAGACACGACAGCCATCCAAGCGCCGTATGACCAACACGGAGATAATAATGAAACTAACCACACGCAAATGGTTCTATCCGTTGGTCTATATCACGCTGGTCTTCATCGCATTTCTCCCCCTCTATACCGAGCGACCCTACGATCCACGTAACGACACCTCGCAGGTCATCTTCGAGATTCTGCAACGGGCGACAGTGCCATATGCTGCTTGGGGTTGGATATTCCATCTTGCCACACTGGCGGTGGTTGGGTTTACCGTATGGCAACCCACACGCGGCGGACGGGTGATCGCTGGCTACTTCGGGCTAAACTATCTGGTGATCGCTGCTATCCAAACGCACGCCGTGACTCCCACTTACGGGTTTGCCGTGCATACCGGCGCGCTGGTGGCCGAGGTGCTGCTGGGGACACTCTGGCTGCGGGTAGCGTGGTTGGACAAACTACGGTTAGACTGGCAGGCAATTCCGCGTTGGCGTTGGCTGCTCTTGCCCTTTGCCCTGCTCGTGTTCTGGTCGCCACTGCGGTTCGAGGGGACGACCGTCTTGCCTGATTTTAACCCGCTCTTGCTACTCACCTCACCCGATTACGGCTTAGCGTATTGTTTTGTGACCCCGGTCTTCTTGTTTGTGCTCATCCTCGCGTGGCCGCAGGTGGATGGCTTTGCGCTGCGGGTAACAGCGTTTAACGGGCTGCTGTACGGGTTATTCAACCTGAGTCACTGGACAACGCCAGAGCGGGTATGGATAGGAGTTATGCACCTGCCGCTGCTGGTGATGCCGATGGTTGCGCTGTGGCTCGCACAGTCGCAGCCGCGCTTGCAGCCTTCATACGCCTGAACAAGTGAGCAGCGTACTGACCTAACGAGTTAAGCAGATGACCGACCGGCGGGTGTGATTGTGGCACATCCAAAGTGAGCAGTCACTCGCGATAGGGCGTTACCTCTTTCGCCGGTGAACTACGGTTCATTGTCGAACCATTCACATATGTATTCATTCCATCGCTGATTTGGTTTTGTTTCCTATTCTTTCGCTAGGTGTAAGACATATTCACGCCACCATAAACGTCCCTTAACAATGGTGGTATACACATACACCTAGTCGTTCTCGCCTCGCGGGAAGGGAATTTCCTACAGCCTGAACGAACACACGACATGCATCCTCCCCACCATTGGCACCCGAAACCCGACCGCATCCAAGAGGAAAGAGAACAAGAATGAGCAAACCGACCGCCGTTTACGTTATCCTTGCCTACTTCATCAGTTGGTGCGCCTACGTCCCATTAGCACTACAAGGGCAAGGCTGGCTAAGCGGCATCCCCCACTGGCTGCATCTAGCGGCGGGCTACGGGCCACTGCTGGCGGCGGTCATCGTCACTGCTTGGACAAGCGGCAGCGCGGGGCTGCGCGAATTGATCAGGAGGCTGACACGCTGGCGCATCGGTTGGGGCTGGCTGGCGGCAGCATTTAGTCCGCTGGCAGTCTTTGGCGCGGTCGTGCTGGTCATGCGCCTCGTTACGGGGACATGGCAGGCGGCAAGCGGCTTCGGTCAGGTAGCCGAATTGCCCGGCCTGCATTGGCTGGCCGGCTGGCTAGCGTGGATCCTCATCTCGGGGTTGGGTGAAGAGACCGGCTGGCGCGGCTTTGCCCTGCCGCGCTTGCAGGCCCGCTACAGCGCACGCGATGCCTCGTTCATACTGGGCTTGCTGTGGGCGGGATGGCATGCCCCAGCTTTTTTCTACAACTATGAACTCTCGCTCTTCTCGGTGCTGTCGTTCGTGGTAGGAATTGTGGCCGGGGCAATAGTGCTGACGTGGTTATACAACAGCACTGGCGGCAGCGTGCTGGCCACGATTCTATGGCATGGCACTTACAACGCAGTCGTGGCGGGCAGCGAGGGCGTGGTCGCCGCAGCGGTCACGGCGGCGGTCATCGTGGCCTTTGGGCTGATTGTGCGGCAGTACGGGCCAGAGACACTCTCGGCGGGCGAGAAACAGGTTTGGCTGGAGACGAGCACGTAAACGGTGACACTGAGTTTTCAGGGCTTGCCCAAATATCCCAACAGAGCTGTTAACCTTGCACAACGCATGCCGACTGGTGCAGGGCTGATGGCAGCGTTAGGCTCGCGGCAACGCTTTAGCCACCGCGCCAACGTTGGCCCTCAACACTATCACCATCACTGCAAGCGAACCAACCCCAAGGATCGCTAGCCAGACCACGCCGCCTGCCGTACCAAACAGCCGGACCCAATTTCTGGGATGTGACCTTCGGCAAACCGGGTGAAATCTGGCTTGCGACGCTGTTTCAATCCCCGAGTCAGCAATGGCTGCTGACCGACTCGCTGACTGCCAAAGCCGAGCCAGAACCATTCGTGGGTGCAACGCAGGTGTGGGTATTTTACAACATAGCTGAACGCAGCCCCAAACGAGAGACGATCTGGCATTTGTATCGCGCTGAAACGCCATTACGGCAGGAGGGGCAATGAAACAACTTTTTCTTCTCGCCCTTGCATTGTTACTAACCGCTTGCGTCCGTCCGCAGACCGATTCCCTGCGTCCCGGTAATCATGACCTTTCGATGACAGTAGACGGACTGAAACGCACCTACATCCTGCACACTCCGCTAGCTGCACGGCAGGGGCAGCCGCTGCCCCTGCTTATCGTCCTGCACGGCGGGGGCGGCAGCGGCCAGAAGATGCAGCACTTTTTGGGCTTCGATGCCTACGCCGATGAGCGCGGCTTTTATGTGGCCTATCCCGATTCGTACCGCTCTGCCGGGCAACATGCTGCCCACTGGAACGATGGGCGCGGCACGGAAGCAACTTCAGACGTGGACGATGTGACATTCCTGCTAGAGATGATCGCCGACATTGGCCGCCGTGTCCCATTGGACGAGCAGCGCGTCTATGTCACCGGTGCCTCGAACGGCGGGATGATGACCTACCGCCTAGGCTGCGAGACGCAAGGCGTGTTCGCCGGTATCGCACCGGTGATTGCCAACATCCCACAGTCGATTTTTGCGACCTGCGCCCCTGCCGCGCCGTTGAACATTCTGGCCGTCAACGGCAGCGCCGATCCGCTCATTCCATTGGAGGGCGGTAACGTGTGCGAGGGCATCCGCTTTGGCTGCGCAGGCGGGCAGGTCGTCTCGCAAGCCGAGTCAGTGGGGCGGTTCGCTGCCGCCAACGGCTGCGATCCCGTGCCGCAATCGGTCAAGCTACCGGTGGAAGTGGCAGATGGCACGTTTGTCGAACAGCAGACCTACGCCAATTGCACAAGTGGAGCGCAGGTAACAGCTTATATCGTCCACAACGACGGACACACGTGGCCGCCGCGCCCTCCGCAACTACCTGCCGCCGGTACGCAGAGCCGCAATCTCGATACTACCCGGCTGATTGTGGATGCTTTCTTTCCGCAAAAGTGATATGTTATGGGCGCTTCTCTGTTGATCATCGGCGGCGGCCCCGGGGTTTGATGGCTGCCGCACCGTCGTCGGGCCGACCAGCCCTGCGAAAGGAAAGTCGTCATCCTTTCGCAGGGCTTGGTGCGTGAATTACCCTTGTGGCAGCGCTTTCTCGACCGAAACGAGATTTTTCCTGAACGTCATCACCACCACCGCCAGAGAAGGGACGAAGAGAATCGCCAGCCAGACGACCCCGCCCGTCTCGCCAAAGAGTGCGTTCATCCCATCGCCCAGCGTCCAGAGCAGATTGGTTGCCATGTGCGCCAGCACGGCGTACCAGAATCCCAGCCGAATGCGGATATACCCGAACACAAATCCCCCAATCAGTTGCGGTAGGATAAGCACGGGCGCGTACCACCAGGGTTCGACGTTGTAGTTGTAGTTGCTCAAGTGAACAAAGCCGAACACAATCGCCGCCACATAGTAGTACACTGCAACGTAACGGCGGAAGAAATCGGCGTAGGGTTTCCCGCCTCGTTGGCGCAGATAGAAAAACAGCGTGATGACGGCGCCTATTATCAGGTAAAAGGCGATTCTCACCAACACGAGGAAGTCATCCGCCAGCCCCACCTCTCTCAACTGACCGGTAAACGGCAGCGGTGCGTACTGCGTTGTAATCAAGGCAAACGAGATAAAGAAGAAGAGCGGATTCGGGGCCAGCCAGAGCCGAAATGTCACCTCTTCGATGAGGGGCGCAACGAAAATTCCCGCCAGGGCTAGCATAAAACCCAACTGCGCAACAGCCTCTCCTGCATGTTGCGCCTGCACCGAGATCAGCGCTTCAATGGGGGCGGTCACCAGTGTTGCAAGAATGCCAATCAGAATGTCCAGCGCAACGATAACCGCCATAACCAGAAGTTTCTGCTTGAGCGGAGCAGATATGGTCTCTGCGTTTGGACGCCGCAGGAAAGCAAAGAAATCAAGAATCGGGTTGGAGATGGTTTGGGTTTGGTTGGCGTTCATATCTGGCCTTCTTTCTCACGAATCGGGATGTCGGTCAGCCTCTCATTCTTTGGTGCGCGGCAATTGCGGAACAAGCCAATCGAGAAAGGCGCGGGGGGAACGGGTCTGCAAGAGAACCCGCCCCGGCCCGCGCAACTGTACGATAAAGCCTTCGCCGCTAAAGAGGGTGGATTTCAACCCGCCGACAGGCCGGTCTGCAACGGTCATGTCGGCGCTGAACGCAACGAGATGCGTGGAGTCAACGATGTACGTTTCTCCGTCCCTCAGCACCTTTTCGTGAATGGCGCCATACGATGAGAGCAACAGCTGGCCACTACCAAAGATTTCCAAAATGGCGAGACCTTCCATTGCCTCGAAGGCTTTCAGACTAAGCTTCGCATTAACCTCGATCCCCCGTTCCGAAGCCAGATACGAGCCAGTCTGCACCAGCAGCCGCTCATTGTTCAGCGTCAGAGTAAAGACATCGCCGGGCAATTCAGGAGCGAAGGTAATCTCGCCACCCTGCGGCGGGGCGGTAAAGAAATTCTGAAAGAAGCTCTCGCCGCCAAGAATGGCGCGGCTGAGCGATTTGAACAGACCGCCTTCCGCTTTCGTCTCTAACGTGATTCCCTCCGACATGCTGACCATCGCGCCGGCCTCGGCCCGAATTTGCTCATTGGGGGCAAGCGTTACCACGCCGAGCGAATAGGATGGACGATACAGAATTTCGACTTGCATAGACATTTCGCCCTTCTACCGAAGAAAAACTTCCACCGAAGCGTCTTGCGAGGTTTGGCTGGATTTCGGCCAAACGACCATCAGCGCGCTGCCCAGAACCAGCACAATCGTCACTGCCAGCCCGCCTTCGGGACCGAACGCACCGCCGGTGAACCAGTCGGGTCCGGTTTCCATCAGGTCGAACAGCGTGCCAACCCCGGTCTCCTGCCCGCTGACCGCCAGCCCAAACAGGTTGCCCTGCGCCCAATTCCAAACGGAGTGAAAGGCGCAAATGCCCCACAGCGATTCTTCGCGCAAGGCGTATAGCGCGGCAAACAGCCCGTACAACATCAGGTTGACCAGCGCCAGAATGCTCACATTGGGGTTGAGACCGTGCATGACGGCAAAAAAGAGCGAAGAGAGCAGAATGCCCAGCCAGGGGCGATAGCGCGCGCTGATGACCGGCAGCATCCAGCCGCGCGTCAGCACTTCTTCCGCCGCGCCCTGAATGAACCAGCCGGGCAGAAAGATGAGCAGCACGCCGCCCAATGCCGCCAGTCCCGCCCGCGCCGGGTCGCCGGCTTCGGGGGCAACATAACCGAAGAGCGCCATCAGCCCCACCGACCCGCCAAAAGCCAGCACACCAATCAACAGGCCGCGCCCATACTGGAACAGCGCGCCGCGCCGCTCGAATCCCAGCGTAGCAAACGGGCGCTTCTCGTAGCGCCATACCCACAGCCAGACGAGCACAATCAGCGTGCCGAACGACACAGCCAGCAGCAAGCCCATGAAAAGCCCGGCCAGCAAAGGCGGCTGAGCCGCCATTTCCGACTCGGAAAAGCCAGCCAGCGCCATCTGCGCCAACTGCACCGGCAAGCCAAACAACGACGAGACGAGCAGCATCGCGCTCGCCAATGCAAAGACGCCCCACCACGGGGTAAGCCGCCGCCCCTGCCGGGCTAAATCGTACAATCGGTTATTTGTTATCCAGGTTGGCATAAACACCTCACGAATAAGGTATGGATTGATAAAAACGGGGATACTGCACACACAGTCCAGGCGCGCGCTGTTTGAGAACGATTACTCTTCTTCAGCGGAACCCGCCGGATGCGCCATGATGAACATGCGGTATTTCCTGCGTCCAGGCGCCGGGGGTGCGGCTTCCAGCTCTTTCAACAGCTGATAAATCGTTTCACGCGCCTGAACAAACTCCTGCTCGGAGGCATAAAACACGTGGTCGCGGACGGCGATGTTTTTGTCGCATGGGTCGCCGCTCGACAGAATGTAGCGCATAAGTTCTTGCGCCACGCTGTTGCCGTACAACTGCACGTGATCGGCAAACTGCTCGAGGCCTTCGGGCTGGCTGATATCCGCGGGGTCAATCAATTCGTTGACCGCTGAGAAGAAACGCTCCTCGATCCCGTTGACCAGGCGCGTGCGTGTGACCACAATAACGCCTGCTTCGAGCATCTGATGAATGTGTCGATAGAGCGAAGGCTTGGGGACATCAGGAAGGCGCTTCGAGAGTTGATTGATGGAGAGTTCCCCGGCATGCAGCGCCTGAAAGATGCGCATGCGGACCGGATGGTTGATAACGGCGAAGTTTTTGAGTGGCATGGCTGGGATGATCGTTATCAATTCTTATATCGACATCGAAAATGATAACAGGTTTGGCTTTGGATGTCAAGGGTGATGAAGGCGGAATAGCAATTCCAAATTCCGGTGACAGAAGCGCCCGATGAGCGAAGCGTCACGCCGCCGGCACGGCGAGTGCGCCTGCCGTCAGCCCCGCGGCGAGGAGAAAGACCTACACTGCCTGCTGCGTTTTTGCCAGACCTGATTCAGAAATACAGATGTGATATGTATGATAGGGGCGTTTACTGCTTGGCGGTGCGATACGTCTCGATATTGCGCGCAGCCGAACTGGTTCAGCACGGCAAACTAGAAATTCGCGCCTATCCCTTGCGAAACATTCACGCCAAAGTATACATCGTCACGTTCAAAGAAGGTGACCGCGATGGCGAGTGATTACCAGATCGAGCAACCTGACCCGGTCAGGCTTAGTGGATAATCTCGAACTCCCGTTACACGCTGCTTCTCTCGAGCCTGTTATGTACTTTCGAGCATAACGGTAATGACCCGCTTCAGCCACGTGGACCTTGCCCCCCCCTTTCCCCCCCCCTGCGGGGGGGGGCAGGGGGGGCGCGCGCAGATCATGGACGAGCGTCGCAAAGACCCCGGCCTTCAGCCAGCGCTGGGTTTGCTGATAGACGGCGCCCCACGGCGCACGGCGGCGGAGCGCTGGGCATCATGCGCCAGGGCGCTCCCGTGCGGACAATCCAGCGCAATCCGTTAAAGACCTCGCGCAGCGAGTGGTCGCGCTGCGGGGCGTCTTCGGTCATGAAGGTCAGGGAGGGAGCGACGAAGGCCCGCTCCTCGTCGCTTACATCGCTTGGATAGGGTTGACGTGTCATACTGAAATCATACCACGTTTGAAGTGCATAACAGGCTCTAGTATTGTGGAGCCGCCTCGGCGCGTATGCGCCGCACTGGTTGACCGATCTGCTGGCGGAGCGGGCAATCTTCGAGTACTGGTCGCACGAGGCATGCTTTTTGCCCATCGAGGATTACCCGGTCTACCGCTCGTTGATGCTGGCAGGGAAAACGCGCAGCAACGCCTATGCGCGCCGGTGGCTGCAAGAGAACCAGGAAATTGCCACAGCCCTGATTGACCATATTCGCGCTAACGGCACGGTTCGCTCGGCTGACTTTACTCGCAACGATGGCGCGACAGGCGGCTGGTGGAACTGGAAGGTCGAAAAGATGGCGCTGGAAATGCTCTTCATTGTTGGCGATCTGATGATCGACCGGCGCGAAAACTTTCAGCGCGTCTACGACCTGCGCGAGCGGGTGCTGCCGGAATGGAACGATGACCGTGCACCCGATGTCGCAGCGGCGCAGCGCACCCTGACGCTGGCGGCAGCACAGGCGCTCGGCGCGGCGCCGACGCGCTGGCTGGCGGACTACTTTCGCACTAGCAAGGCGGAAACGGCGCGCATTGTCGCTGCACTGGCAGCCGAAGGCGCGCTTATGACGGCGCGTGTCGAAGGGTGGCGCGATCCGGTCTACATTCACCCGGATAACCTGCCGCTGGCGCGGACGGCTGCCGCTGGCGCGCTCCGCTCAACCGTCACCACGCTGCTCTCGCCGTTCGATCCGGTGGTGTGGGATCGATGGCGGACGCTCGAATTGTTTGGCTTCGACTATCGCATCGAGTGTTATACCCCGGCGCCCAAACGACGATATGGCTATTTCACGCTGCCCATCCTGCACCGAGGCGCGCTGGTCGGGCGGCTCGATCCAAAGGCGCACCGGAAAGATGGCGTCTTTGAGGTCAGGGCGCTCTACCTCGAACCAGGAGTTGAACCGGACGACGAACTGGCGACCAATCTGGCGACGGCGGTGCGTGCCTGCGCCGCGTGGCATGGCGCCCCCGACGTCATCATCCGGTTCTGTGACCCGCCGGGGTTCGGCGGGTTGGTGATGCATACGTTGCGTACCTGAATTCATAAAACCTGACATCATCTCTAACACAAATCCTACATTTCCCCATTTGATCATCCTCAACAGATCGACTACAATAAGAAGCAAATGACATATCCATGATTCATCACTCAATGCCAGGAGGTCCTGACGGTTATGCCTACCTACGTGTACGCCTGTGACGCTTGCGGTGCGCAGTTCGAGCAGTTCCAGTCGTTCAAAGACGAACCGCTGCGGGTATGTCGTTGTGGCAAAGAAGGTTCGGTACGCCGGGTCTTCCAGCCGGTGGGCATTGTCTTCAAGGGCTCAGGCTGGTATATTACCGATAGCCGCAAGAGCGACAGCGCGAGCATCGGCAGCGATAGCTCGTCGAAGAGTGAGAAGAGCGAGACAGGCTCCAGTGAATCCTGACCTGAGCCATCTGCGCCCCCTTAGCGGGCGCTTCTATACCTTCCTCCAAGCCTCCCGCCGCCTGTCGGTCGGGTTCGTCGCGCAGACCTGTATCTGTCGTTAGGGGCGTCGTTGCACTGTGCATGACGCCCCTGATCTGCATGACGCACTTCGATTGACCGTCAAACGGGAGGTTTTGTATGTCCAGGAACAACGATCATCTGCTCTGCGTCATACGCGACGATATTCGCGCGATTTTTCTCAATGATCCAGCCGCGCGCAATCTGGCAGAAGTATTGCTCTACCCCGGATTGCATGCCATTCTGCTGCATCGCCTAGCGCATGCCCTCTGGCGACGCGGCGTGCCGTTCATTCCCCGCCTGATCTCGCAGATCAGTCGCTTTCTCACCGGTATCGAAATCCATCCGGGCGCCGTCATCGGTCGCGGTTTCTTCATCGACCACGGGATGGGCGTGGTGATCGGCGAAACCACCGAGATCGGCAACTGGGTGACCCTCTATCAGGGGGTGACCCTCGGCGGCACCGGCAAGCAGCGCGGCAAACGCCATCCGACGGTACGCGACGGCGCGGTGATTGGCGTTGGCGCGATTGTGCTTGGCGCCATTACGATCGGCGAAGGGGCGCGTATCGGCGGCGGCGCCGTGGTGGTGAAGGATGTTCCGCCCCATACCACCGCTGTCGGAGTTCCGGCGCGCATCGTGGCGCAACGCGATCCGCATACCGGCGAAACGCGCCGTGTTGAATATCTGCCCGACCCCGAAGGGGAAATGTTGCGCAGCCTGCGCGCGAAAGTGCTGGAACTCGAAGAACGCCTGACCGAACTCGAAGTTGCAACCAACCATCATCTCGAACATCACGTCGAAGAGGATGCGCTCGCATCGCAGTGCTGGTCGGCGCTCGGCGATACGAATGGAAATGGCGCAGTCGATGAGTATGGCTATGTAGCCGGTGATGGGATATAACGCATATGAGCATTCGCATTTATAACACACTCACACGCACGCTCGAACCGTTCGCAACCATCGAACCCGGCGTGGTCAAGATGTATGTCTGCGGTGTAACGGTCTACGACCGGGCGCATATCGGGCACGCGATGTCGGCGATTGTCTTCGATGTGGTGCGGCGCTACCTGGAATACCGCGGCTACGCCGTGCAGCACGTCGTCAATTTTACCGATGTGGACGATAAGATCATCAATCGGGCCAGGGAACTCGGGCGTGACCCGAAGGAACTCGCCGAGTCGTACATCGCCGAGTTTCTGGAAGACCTTGAGGCGCTGAACGTCAAGCGGGCGCATATCTACCCGCGCGCAACTGAGACAATGCCTGAGATTCAGCGCTTCATCAGCCGATTGATCGAGACTGGCCACGCCTACGTCGTGGATGGCGACGTCTACTTTCGCGTCTCGACCGTTCCTGACTACGGCAAACTTTCACGGCGCAGCCTTGATGATATGATCGCAGGTAATCGCATCGGCGTCGATGAGCGCAAAGAGAACCCGGCGGATTTTGCGCTCTGGAAGGCGGCAAAACCGGGTGAGCCGTTCTGGGATAGTCCGTGGGGTCCGGGGCGTCCCGGCTGGCATATCGAGTGCTCGGCGATGAACCTGGCGCACCTCGGCGAGCAGATCGATATTCACGGCGGTGGGACTGACCTGATCTTCCCGCACCACGAGAATGAGATCGCCCAAACCGAGAGTCTGACCGGCAAACCGTTTGCGCGCTACTGGATGCACAACGGCATGCTCCAGATCCAGACCCGTCTGGCGGATGGCTCCTACAAACTGGAGAAGATGTCCAAGTCGCTCGGCAATGTGGTGACCATCCGCGAGTTTCTGGCGCGTTATCATCCTGATGTGTTGCGGTTGACGGTGCTCTCCAGTTCGTACCGCAGCCCGCTGGCGTTCGGTGAGGAGATCGCTGCCGACCAGGAGCGCAAACTGGCGCGATTGCGTTCGGCGCTCGAACCGCCGATCGGGACCATCGAAACTGGGCCGGCGGTCGAGGCGCTGCTGGCAGCGGCGCGCACGGCGCGCGAGCGGTTCATCGCCGCGATGGACGACGACTTCAACACCGCCGGGGCGCTGGCAGCGTTGTTCGATCTGGTGCGCTCGATCAACACCGCGCGCGATGCGGGCGTCGGCGGGGCGCCGTTTGCCGAGGCGCAGGCCACTTTCCGCGAGTTGATCGATGTGCTTGGATTGACGCTGACTGCGCAGCGACCCGTGGTCCAGCCGGCGGCGCCATTCATCGATCTGCTGGTTGAAGTGCGCAGCGAATTGCGCAAGGCAAAACAGTTCACGCTCGCCGATATGGTGCGCAACCGCCTGGCGGACCTCGGCATTACGCTCGAAGATACCCCACAGGGGACACGATGGAAAGCGGCGGACAAACCAAACCTGTGACCTGGCTTGAACTCTCGGTTGCTTGTGACAGCGAAGCGGTCGAACCGGTCAGTGAGCTGCTGGCGCGTTACGGCTACAACGGCGGCGTGGCGATCGAACCGCCGATCATTCCTGGCGAAGATGGCCCGGAGTACCAGTATGACCCGGCGCGTCCGGTGACGGTGCGCACCTACCTGGCGCTCGATGACTCCGCCGAAGAGACGCGTGCGCGCATTGAACAAGGACTGTGGTTGCTGGGCATGATCCGTCCGGTCGGTCCGTTGCAGATTCGACAGATCGAAGAGGAAGACTGGGCGAATGCCTGGAAGCAGTACTATACCATCCAGCGGATCGGGTCGCGTATCGTGATCGTCCCATCCTGGCTGGACTACCAGCCGCTGCCGAATGATCTGCTCGTGCGCCTCGATCCTGGCATGGCATTTGGCACCGGCCTGCACCCGACAACGCAGTTATGCCTGATTGAGCTGGAGCAGCGCATCACGCCGGGAATGCGCGTGCTCGATCTGGGGTGCGGTTCCGGGATTCTCTCGATTGCAGCGGCGCGTCTGGGCGCCACGCAGGTGCTGGCGCTCGACACCGACCCGATTGCAGTCGAAGCGACGCGAGCAAATGCGGCACTAAACGGTGTGGCAGACAGGATCATCGTTGCCGAAGGCAGCCTGGGGCGCGGCGCCTCCTTCGGGCACTGGTTGCGCCCCGACGCCGGCAGCGATGCTGAGTCGCCCGTGTTCCTGCCGGTGTTGTTACCGGGCGATACGCCGCCGCCATTCGATCTTATCGTCGCCAACATTATCGCCAGGGTGCTGGTGGCGGTCGCCCCAGATTTTGCGACGGCGCTGCGCCCCGGCGGTCTGTTGATCAGTTCGGGGATTATCGCCGATCGTGAACCTGATGTGGTAGCCGCCTATGCCGCTGCCGGACTGGAAGCGGTCTCGCGCCGACTGGAGGGCGACTGGGTGGCGCTGGTGCACCGTAAACCATAACCCATGCCTCGTCGTCCGCGCGATACCGTTCACAGCAACACCTACCGGTTCTTCGTCGCCCCATCAGCGTTCGACGCCGGGCGGGTGCGTCTGTTCGATCCCGACCTGGCGCATCAACTGGCGAACGTGTTGCGGTTGGGGCGTGGCGACCGCGTTGTGCTGCTGGACGGCGAGGGATGGCAGTATACCGTTGCGCTGGAAACGGTTGACCGGCGTGGCACGGTGAGCGGCGCCATCGAATCGCGTGAAGTGGCTGGCGGTGAGCCACGCCTTGCCCTGACGATCTACCTGCCGATTATCCGGGCAGAACGGTTTGAGTGGGCATTGCAGAAGGGGGTCGAACTGGGCGCGGCGGCGTTCGTTCCAATCCTCTGCACGCGCAGCATCGACGCCCCGCCTGATGAACGTCGCCTGGTGCGCTGGCGGCGAATTATCCGCGAAGCCGCCGAACAGTCGCGGCGCGGCAGATTGCCGCACCTGGCAGCGACGCTCACCTTCGCCGAAGCATGCACACAGTCCACGCCCGCTTCCCCCGCACTACTCCTGTGGGAAGGAGATAACGCCACACCGCTTGCAGCAGCGCTGCACACCCTGCGCCGCGACGCATCGCCAGCAACGTTGGGCATCTTCAGCGGACCGGAGGGCGGACTGACCGACGACGAGCGCTCTTACGCCGAACGACATGGTATCATGAGAGTGTCGCTTGGTCCGCGCACGCTACGCGCCGAGACGGCGCCCATCGTGGCCACCGCGATCATCATGTACGAGCTGGGATGACGGAATTGCCGGCGGGCGTCGAGGCAGGTTCCCGGGGGCAGATCTGAGACCTGCCCCTCCTGCCCCTCCCGAAGGCGTGGGGGCAGGTCTGAGACCCGCCCCTCCTCCACCGAAATCCGTCATCCATCCCAGGAGGGTTGCCATGTCCTTGCGTTTCCGGTTCCCTCGTCGTTTTGCCGCGGCACTGCTCCTCCTCCTGGCGGGGTTCGCCGGCGGTTGGGTCAGCGCGACCGTCTTTGCCGACAGCATCTCGATCACGCGCCTGGTTCCGGTGATCGGACCGGGCCTGGTTGCCAACCAGGAGACGCCGCCCTCACTGCGGCAACAGTTCCGTGTCTTCTGGGAAGTATGGAACCTGGTCGAAGCCGAGTTCTACCAGCGCGACCGGATCAACCACACCCGCATGATCCGCGGTGCAATCACCGGCATGCTGGCGTCGCTCGACGACCCGTACACCGTTTACCAGGAACCGGAGCTGGCGTCGCAGACGAACGAGCATATGCAGGGACGTATGGGCGGTATCGGCACATACCTGCGGATCACCGACGGACGGGCGTTTCTCTACAAACCGATCAAAGGCGCGCCGGCCGATACCGCCGGTCTCAGGCAGGACGACGAAATCGTAGCGATCGATGGCGAACCGGTTGCGCCGATGATCGCAGGTCTCGACATCAATGAAGCGGCGGTGAAAGTGGCAGCGAAAATCCGCGGGCAAGCCGGCACGCAGGTGCGCCTGACCATCCGGCGGCAACCAGGCGATCAGGTGTTCGACATCACGCTGACGCGCGCCGACATTGTGGTGCCAGGCGTTGAAGCCCAACTGGTCGATGGCGGAATCGCTTACATCCGCATCATCGAATTCAAAGCCAACACCGTTCCCGAATTCGATCAGGCGCTGCGCGAGTTGTTGCCGCAAGCGCCGAACGGCATCGTCCTCGACCTGCGCAACAACCCCGGCGGCTTCCTCGACCAGGCGCGCGCCGTTCTCGGACGATTCTACAACGGCGTGGCGCTCTACGAGCAGAATAGCAAAGGCGAAATCACCGAAATTCGCACCGTCGGCGGCGACATACGCGCCTTCGATGTTCCTGTCGTCGTGCTAGTCAATGGCGGTTCCGCCAGCGCGAGCGAGATCGTCGCCGGCGCCTTGCGCGACAGCCGCCCCAATGTGACCCTGATCGGCGAGAAAACGTTCGGCAAGGGATCGGTGCAGAACATCTACCATCTGAGCGACGGCAGCAGTGCAAGAATCACGTTTGCGCACTGGCTCACCCCGGCACGCACCGAGATCGACAAGGTCGGCATCACGCCGCAGTACGTCATTCCCTATGCCGAAGACCCCGAGACCCAGACCCTGTGCGTCGGCGACCGCCAGCCGCCGCCAGGGGCGACGACCTGCGCCGACAACCAGCTCTTCTATGCCATCCGGCTGCTGCGCACCGGCGAAGCGCCGCCGTCGATGCCGGCAGCGGCCCGGTGAAGAGACGCGCGATCACCCCTTGAGCCATCGCCAACTCGACCGGCGGGACGGTCAGGTACAGCGTTGCGGCGCCGCACTGCGGGATCACCACAGAGAGCGCTGGATGAATACGCCGTCTGGCGGGGCGGGTGATGCTTCCTGACCAATCGGAAGCGGATAGTTGGAGAGAAACAACTCAGCGCCTTTTTCGGCTTTGCGCTGCTTATCGCAGTGAAGACCTGGCAGCAGCCCTCATTGCCAGGCCAGGTAGCCGATTCGAGACCGCGTGATAGAGCCGAACCATCGCGCATATACCCGACACTCCATCGTGTTCCGTTATACAAGATGTTCGAGCATTCGTCGTACAAAGCGCAAGGGTCAATGCGCACTGGCAGACATGTTGTAGACGCATAACTGTGCATTGGCATCAGCGGCCCCAGTGGGGCTTTCACTTGCGGTAAGCACGGCCGAACCATATCCTCACCAAGGACTTTTGCCCACAGCGCCCAGGCGTCCCGCTGTGCGCACCGGCAGTATTGTCCACATGGCCGCGATGAGCATACGAATCAGACGGCAGAGCGTATTGGACGGCTTCATCACACGGTGGGAACCAACGACTCACACGTCGTACCTGCGCTGCGGTCGCTAAGAGCATGGCTGAAAAAAGTCAATTGGGTGAGCGAAGGCAATGCCTTCGTCCATCCAATTGCACCTCAGAGGTGATCGCTCGTAGAGCAATCAACCAAAACCTGGACCGTCAAGGACGTAGCGCGGCGGACGTTGGCTTCGACAGGCTCAGCCAACGTCCGCTGCAGGACAGTCAACACGGGCAATGCTTGTACAAGATCTGGTTAATCGCTCTATTAGACATACTTTTCGCAATGCTCACCCAGATGCAATCTTCAGTCAGCCGTATGCCTGCAGCAACGAGATCGTCGCCAGATTTACGCAATGCTCACTCAGTGTTACAGAGCAGCGGCTGTCTTTTGAGTCTGTACTGAACCGAACCATGAGGTGCTATGAGATATAGTACTCACTGCCTCTTGACTGCACGATGAGCCAGATGTATTCCTTTATTAAGTGAGCATAGTGCTGTTCGTCGTCCTCGTATCATCACACAAGGAGCATCTGCTATGCGTCGTGTCTTTTCGCCCCTTGCTCTTTTGCTTATCGGCACGCTTCTTACCTTGTTTGTCCCACTCCTTCCCTCAGCCGACTCGCCCGCTATTGTGGAAGCATCAAACAGACCAACTACGTCACTGGGCGCCCCGCTTTCCGGTATTGAAGAAGCTACGGCTATTGCGGCAGGAGAGGGTTTCTCCTGTGCTCTGATAATTGATGGCACGGTGCGTTGCTGGGGCAATAACACCTATGGCCAACTTGGTGATGGAACAACCATTACGCGCACTATGCCGGTAACGGTACACGGTCTAAGTAATGTGGTCGCTATCACAGCAGGCTCAGGGCACGCTTGTGCGTTACTGACGAATGGAACTGTGCGCTGCTGGGGCCGGAACCTGTCAGGCGAGCTTGGCGATGGCACTGTCTCTCTCTACCGCCTTACTCCAGTAGCAGTAAACGGTCTCGCCAATGTAACGGCCATTGATGGAGGACATCTCTACACGTGCGCATTGCTGAGCGATGGAACGGTACGTTGTTGGGGATTCAACAACACCGGACAGCTTGGCGATGGCACAACCGACACACGCCTTACACCGGTGATAGTCAACGGCTTAAGTGGAGCGACTGCTATCGCAGCAAATCACCGGCACACCTGTGCCGTGCTGAACAATGGCACGGTTCGCTGCTGGGGCAGTAATCATAGCGGACAGCTTGGTGACGGTACAACCACTAATCGTCTCACGCCGGTAACGGTAAGCGGGTTGTCTGGTGCAAGAAGCGTGGCAGTGGGCGGATCAGAGACGTGCGCATTGTTGTCTGACAGCTCGATACGTTGTTGGGGTAACGGTCGGTCTCTTCCAGAAGAGGTAGACGGTTTGAGTGGAGTGACCGCTATAACAATCGGAGGACCACACAAATGTGCTATACTCAACGATGCAACAGTACGCTGTTGGGGACTCAACGATGTTGGTCAACTTGGCGATGGAACGACGATCGCTCGTCCCACGCCGGTAATGGTGCAGGGACTGCACAATGTAGCGGCTATTGCAGCAAGCGCAAAGCACACGTGTGCATTGTTGAACGATGGCGCCGTGGCATGTTGGGGATCGAATTCCTCAGGACAGCTCGGCAATGGCATGATTGGTTACGAGTCTAACCCGGTCATAGTCAACGATCTCCGGAACGTTACAGCAGTTGCAGCAGGACTTACGCATACCTGCGCTGTGCTGCAGGACGGTACAGTGCATTGCTGGGGCGAGAATCGGTATGGACAGATTGGCAACGGCGCCACTACTACTCACCCAACACCAGTAATGGTGAGCGGGTTAAGTAATGTCACTGCTGTTGCAGCAGGGAGGGCGCACACATGTGCCATTGCCGACGGAACAGTACACTGTTGGGGTTATAACGGGTCAGGGCAGCTCGGCGATGGTACCACAGCAATCCGCTCCACGCCTGTAGCAGTAAGCGGCTTGAACAATGCAGAAGCGATTGCAGCGGGCGAGGCGCATACGTGTGTGTTACTGGCGGATAAAACGGTGCGCTGCTGGGGCTCCAATGCTTACGGTCAGCTTGGCGATGGCTCCACTACTAATCGCCCGCTGCCGGTGGCCGTGGTGGGACTGAGCAGTGTTATGTCCATCACAGCTGGATCGTCCCACACATGTGCCGTGCTCGATAATGGCACAGTACGCTGTTGGGGACTCAATGGCACTGGGCAGCTAGGTGATGGCACAAGAACCAATTCTAGCACACCAGTAGAAGTCAACGGATTAAGTGGCGTCATCGCACTGGCAGCGGGTGCGGGTCATACCTGCGCGATGCTGAACAACAACACAGTACGCTGTTGGGGTAGCAACTATAACGGTGAGATTGGCATTGGCGCTAATACGACCGATCCTGTCCTTAGTCCGGTGGCAGTAAGCGGCTTGAGCGGAGTGAGCGCAATAGCAGCGAAACACGTGTATACTTGCGCACTACTGTCGAATGGCACGGTGCAGTGTTGGGGTAATGGTCAACCTAATCCAGGAGAGGTAATTGGACTTAACGGAGTATCAGGTATTGCAATCGGCGGTTCCCATACCTGCGTCCGGCTAACTGATGCCACTGCGAAGTGCTGGGGATCGAACGATTATGGTCAACTTGGCAACGGTATACCTGGTTACAGTCCATTGCCGGTAAGAGTGATTGGTTTGCACATACCGCTGCACATCATCAGTGGATGGGTTCGCGACGCAAGCGGCACGCCAGTGGCTGGCGTGACGGTGAGTGACGGCACGCGCTCCGCGACGACGGATGCCGCCGGGCAATACACCCTGACCAATGTTCCCACAGGCACGTACATCCTGACGCCAGCACGCAGCGGGTATACCTTTTCCCCGCCGACACGCACCGTGACTGTCAACGGCAATGTCAGCGGCATGGACTTCATTGCTGATCCCATCAGCAGCATCAGACCCATCGATATGACAGTGTGGTTCTATCGCGTTCCCACAGCGCAGCAGCGGGTGGTCTACGAGGATATGTTTCGCTTCTTCGCCGACGCTCTCTTTGAGATGTCCAACGGCGTGCACCAACTGCGGAACGTGCGCGTCATCTCTGATCCGGCGCAGCGCCCACAGGCTAATATTTATTGGGTAGAGCGTTGCTGGCCGAACGCTCACATCTCTGGTTATGGAATTAATGGCTTGCGCATCCTGATGTGTGATCAGTTTGTCGACAACAATGGCGCCGTTGTGTTCGATTATCTGAACGCACCGGCAGGACGTGAACAGGGTGGATACACGCTGGCGCACGAACTCGGTCATTACTTCTATTCGCTCTACGATGAATATAAAGGAAGGGATGCTTGCAATGCTGCAAGACCTGGCAGGCCGTGCCGCGACGACGTTCCGGTGTCTCCTTCGATAATGAATTCGCATTGGAATGCCGGGAACGGCGTCTACGAATGGCTCAATTTCTCGACGGCGCTGAATAATACGTACCAAACGGCGCAGCATCGTATGTACCGCGCTAGCGGGTGGGAGACCCTCGCGCGCTCACCGGATGCCGATCCGCGCGATGGCGTGCTGAACAACTACCCTCGGCGCCTGTATCATCCCGAACTGGCTGCCGTTGCGCCACCGTCTGGACAACAGCCACGCATCGATCTGACCCCTGGTCATCAGGCACGCCGCCTGTTGCGGATTACGTGGGAAACCACCACAGCATCCCTTGCCGGAGCAACCGACCTGACTGCCAGCCTGCATGCACTCAACGGCGGAGCGGTGACATATCCTGAACCTATCCGTCTGCTTGCCTTCGTCCAAAGGACCCATACCATTGCTGGTGCGACTGTCGACGGCGTCGTGCAAACGCCGGGTGGGCAGCGCCATCCTGTAACGCTGCGCGATGACGGCGTTGCGCCCGATCTCATTGCCGACGATGGCGTCTATGCCGGGGTAATCCTGCCCGCCGAGAATGGCGAGCATCGAATTGAAATGGAAGACGTCTTGGACGTGTCCCAACGACCGTATGATCCCGCCTACCCGGTCGGTTGTCTGGACGAAGCCGGCAAGGAACTGCATGACGCGCCGCGCGGCGTCCCGCCCTTGCAGGCCGAGCAGCCCGTTCGCCAGGACGACGAGTATGAACGCCGCGGCGTGGCCAATCTCTTCCTGGCTATCGAGCCTTTGCGGGGGTGGCGCGCCCGCCGCGACTTTGCCGAACAACTGCGCCTGCCGGCGGACGAAGACTACCCCCAAGCCCGGCGGATCGTGCTCGTGGCGGATAACCTGAACCC
>NZ_CALLJH010000031.1:0-7982 GCF_938091255.1 uncultured Chloroflexus sp. | reverse complement strand
CCCGCGCCGAGCCGCCCGCCCGCGCCGAGCCGCCCACCCGCGCCGAGCCACCCACCCGCGCCGCCCGCGCCAGCGGCAATGCACGTAACCGATACAGCCGGCCACCCGAACGGACACCGGTGCGTAATCAACCTGATCGCTCGCCGCCAGCGCAGCCGGTCAACCCACCGCCGACCGAAGAGCCAACCACGCCCGACGCCGAAGCGATACTGGCCCGTCTGCGCCAACGTCGCTCGCGCGCCGAACCCGCCGCACCGGCTACGCCGCAACCAACCGCTAGCGCCCCGCCGCCCGAACCGCGTTTCCAGCCCGGCGACCGGATCATCTGTATGCCGTATGGAGCCGGTAAAGTGCGCTTCAGCATGTTCAGCGGCGATCGCGAAATCCTCTTGGTTGAGTTTGACGAGTATGGTGAACTGCGCATTGATCCCTCAGTCAACATTGTCCGCCGCCTCCCGCCAGAGGAGCCTGATCAAGATGAGTAGCAGCTATGTCCAATCCTGTCACACTTTACCTGCCGCTCTTGACCCATACCGACCCGCTTGTGCGCCGGCAAGCCACCACTATTCTGCTTACCCACTATGGCAACCGCGCCCTTACCTACCTGCGCCGCTTACTCGACGATCCGGCGCTGAGTGAACAAGCGCGCGCAGCCTTAACCAACATCAGAGACATTACCGGTCTACGGGTCGAGCTTCGCCCATTCCGTGGCATCTACGTGCGCTGCCTTGGCGATTTCCAAGTCTTTATTGACAGCCGCCCAATCGAACCGGATCAATGGGGGCAAAGTGATGGCGGGAAGGCTGGCGGGCGCAAGGTGCAAGGCATCTTCGCCTATCTGGTGCATTGCGGCGCCGGCGGGGCCACGCGCAGCGAGATTGCGGCGGCCATTTGGGGCGGCGCGGCCAGCGCAAGCAGCATAGCCCGTACCCTGACCGCCTTGCGACAAGTGCTACATCAATGCGGCGGCAGTGATCTCGCCACGCATCTACTCCATACCAATCGGCAACGCTGCGCACTCAACAGCGATCTATACCGCAGCGATGCCGACCTGCTAGAGCGGACATTCGATCTCGCTGTCAAAACCGCTGATGAACAGGGCCTTGATGCGGCGCTCTCGTCTTACCAATACGTGCTAGATCTGTACGACGGGCCGTACATGGAGGGAATTGCCGGCGCGCAGCAGTGGGCCGCCGAACGGCGAGCGAGCCTGCTCAGCAAGACGGTGCTATCCGGCGAACGGCTGGCCGCCCATGCTTACGCTATCGGTAACGATCAGCAATGTTTGCACTACTGCCAGCGCGTCTTAAGCCTCGAACCGCGAGCAGCCGCCGTGGTAAACTGGCACTTGCGCGCCAGCCACCGGCTCGGCTTGCCGGTAGAGATGCAGCGCGTCTACCAGCGCTACCTTGCCGCCGCCGGCATCAACCCCCGCCGCAAACGCGACGACCCAGTTGTGCAGCTCTACCACGAATTAGCGGAGTAGAGCGATGAAGAGCCGCGTCGCCGCTACGATTCGGCTAGCCCGCCTTGCAGTTCAGCGACGCGAGTACGAAACTCGTCGCTCACCGGCACACTACGCCCGGCAGCGTAATCGTAGGCCACCAACACCGATTGCGCCGTCGCGATCAGCGCGCCATCGCCAAGGCGGGCAATTGCGTAATCCATGGTAAAACTCTTGCCACCAATCCGGCTAACCCGCACGCCCACCAGCAACTCATCGCCAAAATGGGCCGGCGCTTTGTAACGAATCGTCAGTTCAGCCAGAATAATACCCAACCGATCGAGTGAACCACTCACCAAACGCTGATAATATGCGATCCGAGCCGATTCGAGATACGTCGCATAGACCGCATTATTGACGTGACCAAGCGCATCAAGATCACGAAAGCGCACTTCAATCGGGTAATGAAACGGATATTCGGCCAGCACTGCCGGCACCGGACGAGTCATGCACTTACTCCTCGTATCACTCTTAATTTCCCAACACCTACCCGGTTACTCTCTGGTATAATGGCGCACAACAAACACCGACCTGCTCATGTCCATCCCAACCCCTTCCAAAACCATGACTGACAAGGAAACAGATATGTCAGCAAATAAAGGCACTATCTTCATCATCGATGATGATCTCGGGCTCCAGAGTATCTTATCATTGGCCCTTCGCAATGCCGGCTACGATGTTGTATTAGCCCGTGACGGTCTTGAAGGGCTGCGTATGCTCGAAAACCTCTCACCCAGTCTCGTGTTAAGCGACATCATGATGCCCAACATGGATGGCGTCGAGACGTTCCAGCGCATCAAAGAACGTCTGCAAGACGATGGCATTCCCATTATTCTCATGACGGCACTCAGCCGCAAGCCATGGTTTGCCGATCTTGAGGCTGAAGGCGCTGTCATTATTCAAAAACCGTTCGAGATATCGCATCTCGTCGATCTTATTGAGCGGACGCTGAGCTAAGCGCGGCAAAATGCGGGCGCAGTCGCGTATACGTCTCTTCCAGCGCTTCAGGGATCAGCTTGGTATCACCAATGATCGGCATAAAGTTGGTATCGCCGTTCCAGCGCGGCACAATATGCATATGCAGATGATCGGCGATCCCAGCGCCGGCCACACGCCCCAAATTCATGCCAAGGTTGAAGCCGTGCGGTGCATACTCACCCTGTATGATGGCAACGCACTGTTGCGTTAAGGTAAACAATTCCCCGGCAACGCTACTATCAAGCATCGTAAGATCGGCAACGTGCAGATACGGCACCACCATCAGGTGGGCCGTGTTGTAGGGATAAATATTCATCACCACAAAGCAGTGCTGGCCGCGGTAGAGCACGAACCGCTCACCATCGCTGGCGCTATTGGCAGCAGCCATCACGCAGAACACGCATCCCTCATCAGTTTCACCGCGCTTGATATACCGCATGCGCCACGGCGTATATTTGATCTCCATCACGACTCCTGCACGTTTGCGCGCAAAAAGGCTTCGATAAACGGATCAATATCGCCATCGAGCACAGCTTGGACGTTGCTCGTCTCATAATCGGTGCGATGATCTTTGACCAGCGTTGAGGGGTGGAGGTAATAAGTGCGCATCTGATTCCCGAACGCCGCCTCACGGTACTCACCGCGCAACCGAGCCCGTTCTTCCGCCTGCCGCTGCAATTCGCGTTCGAGCAGGCGGGCGCGCAAAACGCGCAGCGCCATTTCGCGGTTCTGAATCTGCGATCGTTCGTTCTGACACACGACCACAATTCCTGTTGGTAAGTGCGTAATCCGCACCGCCGAGTCGGTGGTATTGACTCCCTGACCGCCATGACCGCCGCTGCGAAAAACATCGATCCGCAGGTCTTCTGGCTTGATCTCCACCTCCGGCGCATCGTCCACTTCTGGCATTACCTCGACGCGGGCAAAGCTTGTTTGGCGGGTATGGGCCGCATTAAAGGGGGAGAGCCGGATCAAGCGATGCACACCGGCTTCGGCGCGGGCATAGCCGTAGGCATACGGGCCACGAATCTCGATGGTTGCACTTTTGATTCCTGCCTCTTCGCCTTCACTTATGTCGATCAGATTGACGGTATAACCACGCCGTTCCGCCCAACGGGTATACATGCGCAACAGCATCGCCGCCCAATCTTGGGCATCGGTGCCACCCATCCCGGCCTGGATCGAAAGAAAGGCATCGCGGTCATCGTAGGGGCCGCTAAGCAACACCTCTAGCTCGCGCTGTTCGACCTCGCGCTGAATAGCGCGCAATTCGGCGGTCAGATCACTGGCCAGCGACTCGTCACCTTCTAACTCGGCCAGCTCGATCAGCTCAGCGAGGCTTGTGATCCGGCGCTCAAGATCGTTCCACAGCGTGACCTCCTCCTTCAAACGGGTCAGCCGCTGCATAATCTCTTGCGCCGCGCGTGGCGTATTCCACAAATCGGGATCGGCGGCGCGTGTTTCGAGCTGTTCGATCTCGGCTTGCTTGGCCGCTAAGTCAAAGATGCCCCCGCAGATTGGCAAACCGCTCGCGGACTGTTTCGAGTTCGTCGTGTAATTCGGTTAACATGATCGCTCCTTAGATGGAAGGTTCCCATCACGTGCGGACATAGCAGCGCTATGTCCCTGCTTTCCCTATGGTACCACAGCTTCGCCTGCCGTATAATAAGTGAAGGCTTCACGTTGAAGAAAGCGGTGCAACGATGCGGTATCTCGCGTTGATAGCCGGAATGATGCTGGCGCTGTGGGGTGCGCCGCTACACGCGCAGAGCAACGCGCTCTATTTTGTCGCCACCGGCCAGCGGCTTGATGACACCTACGGTTTTCTCAGGGTTTGGCGGACCAGCGACGGGCCGCTCACCCTCGGCCAACCGATCAGCGCCCCCTTCCGCGACGGCGAGTTGACGGTGCAATATTTCGAGCGCGGCCGGCTCGAGTTGCATCCGGCCCACGACAATGCGGTGTTACGCGGCCGGGTCGGGGCCGAGTACGCTGCTGCACTGGGCCGCTCGTTCCCCCAACCCACCCTTGCCATCCGTAACGCTCCCGGTCGCCGCTTTTTCGCCGAGACTGGCTACACGCTTGGGCCGCCCTTCCTCGCTTTCTGGGAAGCCCACGGCGCGATCGATGTCTTTGGCCTGCCGATCAGCGAACCGCGCTGGGAATATGTTGGCGGCGCGTTGCGGCAGGTACAGTACTTTGAACGGGCCCGGCTTGAAGTCGATCCGCGTCCCGCCGATCCGGCGAATGCGGTGCGGATCAGCGACTTAGGCCGCGACCTCGCTCGCCTACGCGGCATTGACCTCAGTCCAGTCGCTGCCGGTCAGGCGCTGCCGGTTGATGCCAACGGCCAACCCCAAACGACGCCGCCTGTACCAGCCCCAGCCGCCACGCCTACCCCGGCACCGGCAGCCAGACCGCCGGCTCCCAAACCTACCCAACCGGTCACCCGCACCACCGGCGACAAGCTGATTATCGTTGATCTGAGCGACCAATGGCTCT
Organism: uncultured Chloroflexus sp.; assembly: GCF_938091255.1. Taxonomy (NCBI): domain Bacteria; kingdom Bacillati; phylum Chloroflexota; class Chloroflexia; order Chloroflexales; family Chloroflexaceae; genus Chloroflexus; species uncultured Chloroflexus sp. Next base: position 2,998 of record NZ_CALLJH010000031.1, on the reverse strand, counting down.
ACGCGCTCGACGGCGACCGCATCGTCTTCGACGCGCCAGTTTCAACCGGACGGGACGGCTTCAACACGCCGGTCGGCTCATTCACCATCTACGCCAAAGTGCGCGAACAGACGATGCGTGGCTGCGCTGGTGGCGAATGCTGGGTCGTGCCCCGCGTCCCGCACGCGATGTATATCGTCGGCGGTGTCGCGCTGCACGGCACCTACTGGCACAACCAATTTGGCACCGGCGTGCGCCGCAGCCACGGCTGCATCAATTTGCCGCTCAAAGCGGCGGCATGGCTCTACGAATGGGCGCCGGTGGGCACGTCGGTGGTAGTGCGGCGGTAAACATATTGCCCCTCTCCCGCGCAACGAGAGAGGGGCTGGGGATGAGAGCTACTCAACCACGAGGGTCATCACTGTCTGCCACGCACCCACATTACCGGCGTTATCAATCGGCTTTACCCGTAACAGATACGTACCGGGCGCCAACGGCGGCACCGTTACGTTTGGATCGCTTACAAACCACTCGCTCTCGCCGTTTGGATCAGGGCCAAGGTACAGCCGATACCCGGCCACACCTGACAACGGATCGCTTGCTGCCAACCATACCAACGTCATCGGTTGATCGCGAGCAATCGTGAGGGTTTGCGGCGTTACCGTCAACACCGGTGGCGAGATGTCATACCCGACCGGCCCATAACTCGCCAAGGTTTGGCGGCCATCAGGCCCCCACGCCCGCACATAGAGCGTATGCCACCCCTCACCTATGTCAGCCAAGCGAGCGTAGCCATCGTAAGCGCCGGGGAACATCGGCGCATCAGCCGGTGGCTCAACATCCCACGCTTGGCTCAGCCCGCCGCCACCCCACGCCACGCGAAAATCGATCTGGTGATCAACGTTATACCATCCCGCCGGCAACACCGCGCTGGTAAACGTCACCACCGGGTCTTGCAGCGACATTGCCACCAACACCTTGCCGCCGTGCTGATTGCAGCCACCGATTTCCGGCAAATCGTAACCCTCGGCGAACTTCAGCGGCACTGACTGCCGTCCGCTCCAGCCATTCGCGCCGGCAGTGTAGGCCGTAAAGTGCAAATGGGGAATACCCGGTGAACCACGATCACCTGCATACCCAAGCACCTCACCAACTGCAAACGCATACCCGCGTTCGGTCGTTACTGGTCGGCTGAGATGGGTATACATTGTAAAAAAGTTATTGCCATGGGCGAGAATAATCGTGCCGCTACGTGCTTCCCAATGCCACAGTGTACCAGATGCCGCCGCGCGAATCGGCGCGTTATAGGTAGGGCCATTCACCTGTGCCAAATCGAGTGAATAGCGATCCCAGCCAGTGTGAGTACCGCAAGCGTATCCCTGAATAATTCGCCATGGTTCGCCGGGTGGCGTGGGAAGGACGAGGATGGGGGCAGCGACGACGGGAAGTGGTTGGGTAACGATCACGAGCATTACGGCGAACAACCAGCTTAACGCAAATAGAGCGCGACGCCGGTGCGTCGAATGCATCATCATGCAGTTGTTCCTCCGGGCGTTGCTCAAACTAGGAGCAAACGCCATTCAACGCGGAATCAGGCCGCCGCACTGCATGTGCGACGGTAGAACAGGACGAACATGGTCCTGTCGCGGAGTGCTGTGTCATATACAACAAGGTATATGACAAATATTGCCAATATCATCTTCGATATGGCACGGCGGCAAGATACCACGAGTCGGCACAATAGTCAAATGCGACACAGAAGGAGCACGCGGCTGATTCCCCCATCCGTCAAGGCACAGACGAGAAATCGTAGAATGTGAAGGGTAAGCCTGCTGTACCCTTACACCCCGACCTCGCGCACCGCCCTCATAGCCTGACAGGGGCAAAAACCCACCACCTGTGCAAGAGTAGAGTATAATACTCCAATCCTACGGAGAATCATTGCTAGCAAGACGACTACCAACTACGCTCGCTATGGATATCCAAACTCTCGAAACTTGGCTATGGGATGCGGCGTGCGTCATTCGCGGCCCGTTGGACGCACCCAAGTTCAAAGATTACATCCTGCCGCTGATTTTCCTCAAGCGCCTTTCAGATGTGTTCGACGATGAGATCAAGCGCCGCGCGCAGGAATTTGGCGGGGAAAAGACTTTGCTCCACTTGCTGGAGCAGGAACGCCAGAGCGGGCATGTGAGCCTTGTGCGCTTTTTTATCCCCGAACACGCCCGCTGGGAGGCGATCCGCCGGCGGACGAGCGGCCTAGGGCAGTATCTAACCGACGCGGTGCGTGCCGTGGCGCGCGAGAATCCATCCTTGGCCGGGGTGATTGACATGGTGGATTTCAACGCCACCGCCGCCGGTCAACGTATCATTTCCGACGAACACTTGGCAGCGCTGATCGAGGTGCTCTCGCGCCATCGGTTGGGGCTGTACGACGTGGAGCCGGATATCCTCGGTCGCGCCTACGAGTACCTGCTGCGCAAATTCGCCGAGAGGCAGGGACAATCGGCCGGCGAGTTCTACACCCCGCGCGAGGTCGGCGTGCTCATGGCGCGCCTGCTGGAGCCGGAGCCGGGGATGAGGGTCTATGACCCGGCCTGCGGTTCGGGCGGCCTGCTCATCAAGTGCCATCTGCGGCTGGTGGAGAGGTTGGGAACAACAGAGAACACGGAGAGCACGCAGAAGTTCTCTGTCAACTCTGTGGTGAAACGCCTTCCCTCCCATATCGAGCCGCTGCACATCTTCGGGCAGGAGAGCAATCCGGCCACCTTCGCTATGGCGTGCATGAACGCCGTCATCCACGACATCGAGGCTGACATCCGTCTTGGCGATACAATGCGCCAGCCCGCCTTTCGCGACACCGCCGGGCGCTTACAGGCCTTTGACCTGATCGCCGCCAACCCGATGTGGAATCAAAAGTTCGGGCAGGAACTCTATGAGAACGACCCGTTCGAGCGATTCCGCGATGGTATCCCGCCCTCTTCCAGCGCCGACTGGGGCTGGCTGCAACACATGCTGG
>NZ_CALLJH010000030.1:0-70261 GCF_938091255.1 uncultured Chloroflexus sp. | reverse complement strand
GCCCCTCCCCCACAAGGGGGGAGGGGGATGGTGTACTACCATTCGTTACCCCATTCGTTCCGCTATTCGGTTATTCGTTGTCCCCCTTCTCTCTCTAAAGAGGAGTTGTACAAAAAATCTAAACTACCACACACATTGATTGTCAATCCTATCTATTGGCAGGCCTATATGGGCCTGTTATCATAATTGCATCAATGATTGCACAAGTTGGTAATCGCCACGATGCACATAAGGTAAGGGGGTGAAGCGCAATGCGCGGCCATCATCTGCGGTGTTGCAGCATGAACCGCGAGCGCACGAGTGAGGAATCTGCAAGTTGTTGTCTGGATACACCGTGATTATGCTCTATTCACAAATTCATAGCAACGGTATATAACCGTTTGCACTCGCGATGATGCTTGTTTGGCCTGCGACGAGGCAGAGGCAGATGGTTTGTGCATTTTATCTAAACGCATGGAGCACATGCATTCCATGCGTTACATGCAATCGCTAAATAGTTCATGGTTAAGGAGCTGCTCTCATGAAGCTTGCATGGCGCACAAAGATCGGTCTCGGTCTGGGTCTTGGCCTTGGTCTCTGGTTGGTCGGTAGCGGGCGCGCCTTCGCCCAAGAAGGCCCTACCACTGCGGAGCTAGCCGTCGCAATGAATACCTTCTTCCTGATCGTTGCCGCGGCGCTAGTCTTCTTTATGCAGGCCGGATTTGCGATGTTGACCGCCGGTCTGACCCGTTCAAAGAACACGACGAACATTTTGTTCAAAAACCTGATGGACTTCGTGATGTGCTCGATCGCCTTCTGGGCGGTGGGTTGGGGAATCGCCTATGGCACCTCGGCGGGCGGATTCATCGGCACCGACCAATTTTTCCTCTCGGCAGTAACTGCCGAGGGTGAGGTACCAGTGCTGGCGAGCTGGTTCTTCCAAGTAGTCTTCGCCGGCACAGCGGCCACGATTGTCGCTGGCGCAATGGCTGAGCGCACGAGGTTCACGGCTTATTTGATCTATAGCTTCATTATCTCGCTCTTCATTTACCCGGTTGTTGTGCATTGGGTTTGGAGCGGATCGGGCTGGCTGAACACCTACAGCGGCAGCACCGAAGGCAACTGGGGCTTCACCGACTTTGCCGGCAGCACAGTGGTGCATAGCGTTGGCGGCTGGGCCTCGTTGGTGGGCGCGATGATCCTTGGTCCCCGCCTTGGCCGCTTCGACCCCAATGGTAAGCCGCGTGTGATCCCCGGCCACAATATGTCGCTGGCCGTGCTAGGCACCTTCATTCTCTGGCTGGGTTGGTTTGGGTTCAACCCCGGCTCGCAATTGGCGATTGCTTCGCAGGGTGATGCTGATGCGGTGGCGATGGTGGCGGTGACGACCAATCTGGCGGCGGCGGCTGGTGCATTAGGCGCGCTCTTCACCGCGTGGTTGCGTTATGGCAAGCCTGATCTGGGCCAGACCCTTAACGGCGTGTTGGGTGGCTTGGTGGCAATTACTGCTGGTTGCGCCTACGTCGATCCGCTCTCGTCAATTATCATCGGTTTCATCGCTGGTCCGATCGTAGTCTTCTCAGCGGAATTGCTTGAGAAACTGAAGATCGATGATCCGGTCGGTGCAGTGCCGGTTCACTTGATCAGCGGTATCTGGGGGACGCTAGCGGTCGGTCTCTTCGCCTCGATCCCCGGCAATACCGGCACCACCGGTCTGTTCTACGGCGGCGGCTTGACCCTGCTCATCTCGCAGTTGGTCGGCGTGGTAGCAGTTGGGTTCTGGACGGTGGCGACGGCGGCGTTGATGTTCTTCGCTATCAAGGCGACGATCGGTCTGCGCGTGAGAAAAGAAGAGGAAGAGGCCGGTCTCGATATCGGCGAGCACGGGATGGTGGCATACCCCGATCTGGCTGTGACACCGGCGGGCAGCAGTGTGAGCGGCGCGCTAGCCAAGTAACGCGAAATGTACCCTCCTCCTTGCGCCCCCACCACTGCGTGACGCAGTGGTGGGGTTGTTTTTGGCGCGAAAAGGCGAAAGCCCGACGACTTGCCGTAGAGAACGCAGCGGTTTTTGACCGCAGAAGACGCAGAGGCTTTGGCAAGGGATCATCCGCAGCACGCTCGGAGTAAACACGGGTGAGGACCAACGCAACGGCGCAAAGAGCGTGAAGGTTTGCAAACATCGTTAGGATAGGTCGCCCCTCACGCGCTCTCGACGGTGAGAGACCTCAACTTTAGCCCCGCCTCCGGCGACGCGCACTGACACAAGGAGCAGCGCACAAACAACCCAGACTGGCTATACCTCCATGCCTTCCACAACCGTAAACCAGAAGCGGTTACGAAACCGGCGCAATTCTTTGAGGACGAGCCGCCCCAGCAGCGCGATCAAGACGGCGTTGCCAAAAGCGCGCACAGCATCCCACGCCAACGAGGTCACGGCGTAAAAAATGGCATACTGGCGGAGCGTCGCCACCACGCCGCTGCCCGGCGTCCAGCCGAGTTCGCCGGGAGGCGCAAACGGCCAGAACCAGAGGTTCATGAGTGCGCCAAACAGAAACCCCCACAGGTAGCCGAAGCCGGCCAGTAGTCCGATCTCGGCCCACCCACCCGGTCGCAAGCGCCGGCCCAGCGGCACGAGCAGACCGGCGCTCATCCCCATCCAACCGCTGACAAACATCTGAAACGGCAACCACGGCCCGACCCCGCCAGTGAGCAGGGCTGAGACCAGCAGCGCCAGCGCACCGAGCAGAAAGCCGAAGCGTGCACCGTACACATAGCCGGCGAGGATGATGAGGAAGAAGAAGGTGGGCGAATCTCCCGGCCCAGCCGGCAACCGCAGCACCGCTACCACGCCGGTCAGCACCCCCAATACGGCAAGGATACGAGTATTAAGCCGTCCGGCACTTAGCTCGGCAATCAGCAGCGCCAATAATGCCGGCCCGAGCAGGGCGAAGAAGATCGGCGCAGTAGCGGCATGTGCTTGGTCAAACCCGGTTTCGGCCCGTCCCATCGCAAAGGGATAGAGAAACGCGATTGCACCGAGCAAACAGATCAGGGCCAGCGCCAGATCGCCAGCGCGCGCTGACCATCGGTTGTGATGAGCAGATTGTGCGGTCATAGCTGTTATCATACCACAAGCCTTTTCCATCAAGAAATACCGATCGAATACCAAAATTAATCAGAGAGCTATTGACAATCACCATTCTAGATGGTAATATTTCATCCAGATTGGCAATTATCACCAAACAAATGAAAAATTTCTGAGGTGTGACAATGATGCGCGATCTCTACCATCACGAGAAGCTATGGCCGCACACAAGCAACGAACGGATCGCCGAGGCCGCCCAAGCCCGGTTATGCCCGCGCGCGCGCTTCGCGCACCGCCCAGCGCGTTGGCTCGGCTGGCTCTTGATCCGGCTTGGTCAGCGCCTGTTGCGCTACGCGGTTGATCGCCGCACCAGTCACCTCACCTATGCGGATAAAGCGTTTGAGTGATGGAGACAACTTGTGATCACCGTCCAAAACGTCTCGCTACTCACCTGCCCACGCTGAAACGTTCGACTTCTCGCCCAATGAACTCCAAGGACAGACAGCACGTATGCACGTAGATACGGTTGATAGGATGCTGGTGAGCCGGTTTACCCTCCACCCCCAGCCCCGCCCCATAGCGCGGGAGAGGGGAGCGCGGAGCCGAGCGTTGAGCCATCGCATAGCAATCAACGGTTGTGTGCGATCACGTGTTCTGTTCGCCCTTCAATCCAAAGCGGTGAGGCAGCAATCTAGTAACATTCGCACAACAGCAAGGAGACCCCTATGCACCCGCTTCTTACCCGTGATCCCATTACTGGCGGTGAGTTGATCGTGACCCGGCTCGAGTCGCCGAGCAGCGGGATCGTGATAGAAGGCCGTTTTAGCCTCGGCTGGATTGGCCGGCTCTCGCCCGAACAGTTGGCGTTTGTAGAGTTGCTAGTCAAGAATCGTGGCAATATCCAGCGCCTCGCAGCCGAGCTCGATATTGCTTACAACACCGCCCGCGCTCGCCTCGATGAGATTGTTGCTCTGCTCGGCGGCCCGCCCGAACACGAACCGCGCGTCGATCGCCGCCAGATTCTCGACCGCCTCGCCGCACGCGAGATTTCGGTTGAAGAGGCACTCCGCTTGCTGAAGGGAGTCGGCGATGAACAGCGCAAATGAAGAACGTCACCGGATTTTGCAGATGATCGAACAGGGCCAGCTTTCGGCTGCTGAAGCCGCCCGCCTGCTCGATGCCCTCAGCGCCGACCCGCGCCCGCTCGAACGCAGCCACGCCCGCTTGGTGCGGGTGCGCGTGACCGATCTGGCGTCGCAACGCCTCAAAGCCTCAGTGGCCATTCCGGTTAGCTTGATCAACGTCGGTCTGCGGCTTGGCGCGCGGCTGGCGCCCCAACTGAGCGGCAGCGCCCTCGAAGAGCTGATCCGCAGCGTTGAGCGGGGCACGACCGGATTGCTGCTCGAATGGCAGGATTTGGAAGAGGGTGAACGAATCGAGATAGTGGTCGAATAGCGAGCTAGTGAGTAGCTCAGGAGCACGACGATGAAAGAACGAATTCCGGTTGAGGAGCCAATCACGATCACGATCCAACCGGTCGAGGGTGATCTCACAATTCGCGGCTGGGACGAGCCGGCGATCGAGTGGCAAGCTGATGAGCCGGTGGCGGTGCAGATCGGCGAAGCGGGGGTGGTCATCGGCCCGTGCGATGGCGATGTGCAGTTGGCCGTGCCTGCCACCGCTGAAGTGCGGATTTCGGTTTGCGATGGCGACGCGCGGGTGATGAACCTGCGCCGGGTAAAGGTAGATCGGCTCAGCGGTGATCTGGCATTGCGCCAGATTACCGAGCACGTCGCAATTGGCTATCTAGCCGGCGATGTCACTGCGACCGCAGTTGCTGAGTTAGCGGCGACGGCTGACATTCATGGCGATGTCACGTTGATTGATGTACCGGTGGCCCAGTTTAGCAGCGTAGCTGGTGATGTCACGGCGCGCACTGTGCTAAGCATGGCAGTGCAGCGCCTCGATGGCGATTTAACTGCTAACGGCCTCAGTGAGCAGTTGGTGGTCAGCGTGATCAATGGTGATGTTGAGGTTGCCGCCACCGGCGTCGCCCATCTCCGGCTCGATCGGGTGAACGGCGATCTGACGGTAAGCGGGCAGGCGCGGGCGTTGCAGTGCCTGTCGGTAAGCGGTGATGTTGATACCGAGGATGCGCAGATCGATCAATTGAGCGTTGAGACGGTCGCCGGCGACATAGAGATCGGCAAGCTGGTCGGCGGTCAGATCGGCATCATCGGCGGCGACTGCAAGCTGGCCAGCGTGACAGGTGATCTGGCGATTGGCAATGTCGGCGGTGACTGCACAATTAAGCAGGCCAGCGGCAACCTAAGCATCAACGCAGTGGGAGGCGATTTGTCGTTACGCGCCAATTGTAGCACCGGCAGCGTTATCCGGGCACAAGTGGGTGGTGATGCAACGATCCATCTTCCCGAAACACCCGATCTGGCGCTGACAGCAGTGGTAGGCGGCGAGATTAGCGGGGCCGGCGCGCAGCCGTCGTTCCCCGGCCAAGAGGTCGAGCTGCGTTACGGCAACGGAGCGGCCAGTCTACGCCTCATCGTGGGCGGCGATTTGGTCGTCAAAGGCCCCGCCCAACCGGGGTCGTTCAGCAGTATCGGCGCACAACTGGGGCAAGAGTTAGGTGAACTGGGCCGCGAGCTGGGCCGTGAGTTGAGCGAACTAGGCCGCGAGCTAGCCGCCGAGCTGCGCAGCGCGCTATCGGGCCGCGATCCGGATGCGGCTGAGCGGGCGCGCGCTGCTGCCGACCGTTTCGCCAAGCGCGCGCGCCAATTGAAAGAGGAAGCCGGCCCCGAACGGGTGCGGGTGCGGATCAATCAGCGCGAATGGCGGCTCGATCCCGACCGGATCGAGCGGATCAAAGAGCAGGCCCGGCAGGCGGCAGCGGCTGGCCTGAGTGGCGCCCTTGAGGCGGTGGAACGCGCACTCAGTCGCATCCAACCACCCCCGCCTGTGCCACCTGTGCCACCCGTACCGCCCGTACCGCCCGTGCCGCCCGTGCCGCCGGCCCCGCCACACCATGCACCGCCGTCGCCACCGCCGGCAACCGGCCAAACCATTCAACTGCGCTCGGCACCACTTAGCGAGGCGGAGCGCGAACAACAACGGGCCTCGATCTTGCAGATGGTCGCCGAAGGGCGCATCACCGCCGCCGAGGGCGATCTGCTGCTGGCCGGATTGGATGAGTAGGGGATGGCGGGTGATTTACCGCAGAGGGCGCCAAGAACGCAGCGGATGATCACCTTCCCTCATACCTTTGCGCTCTCTGCGTTCCTTGGCATCTTTGCGTTAAAGAACTTTACGTCTCTGCGGTGCCGGCCAGCCGTCCGGCGCCGCGGCGCTCTTGGCGTTGGCCCTCACACCCCCGGCCCTCGTTCCCGCCTGACGGCAGGAGCGAGAACGCTGCCTGATCGGCGGGACAGGCACCGTGGAGCGGAACACCGCAGCGCCCCTTGCCCGCTGGCGTGGGCAAGGAGTTGGAGATGAGGACAGTCGCCACAACCAGACGCCAAAACATCACAAGCGAATAGTGGGTTACACTATGGGGAGGAATGGAAACTGTGAACAACCAGACGAGATAGCTTATGATCCTGCGCTACCTGCTGCGCCGCATTCTCTTACTGGGGGTAACGGTCCTCATCAGCTCACTGATCATCTTTTTAATCTGCCGGCTATTACCCGGCGATGTCGCCCGCGTACTGTTGGGCCGCGAAGCTGGCGAAGCGGCGTTGGCCGCACTACGCGCCGAACTCGGCCTCGATCGCCCGTTGCCCGTCCAATACCTCGACTGGCTGCGCGGCTTTATCACCGGTGATTGGGGCATCTCGTACAGCACACGTCAACCCATTCGCCCGCTCGTGTTCGAGCGGCTCGGCAATTCACTATTACTGGCCAGCGCTACTCTTCTGCTTGCATTGCCGCTCGGCATCGGCCTTGGCGTGTGGGCAGGCTGGCGGGCCGGCAAACCCGACGACACCGTCATTAATGTGAGCCTCCTCTCAGTCACCGGCTTGCCCGAATTCGTCACCGGCTTACTACTGATCGACCTCTTCGCCTTTCGGTTGCGCTGGCTGCCGGCCAACTCATCAATCCGGCCCGACGCCACCTTGATCGAGATCGCGCCCCAATTAGCCTTGCCGGCCATCACCGCTACGCTCGTATTGCTCGCTTACATCGCCCGCCTTACCCGCACCGGCGTGATCACCGAACTGCGCCAAGAGTATGTTCGTACCGCAACCCTCAAGGGATTGTCACCGCTCGCCATTCTGCGCCGGCACGTCTTGCGCAACGCACTCTTGCCCACGATTACGGTGATCGCGATCAGTCTGGGATGGTTAATCAGCGGGTTGATTGTGGTAGAGAACGTCTACAACTACCCGGGGATTGGCCGGCTGCTAACCTTCGCCATTGATCGGCGCGATCTGCTTTTGCTGCAAGCCGTCGCTATGATCACGGTTGTCATCTTCGCAGTTGCCAACTTGTTAGCGGATCTACTGTACGCGCTGCTCGATCCCCGCATCCGGCTCGGTGACGAACGCGAACCGGCCTGAAACAGACCTTAACATCCAGTACGCCCGAAACAGCAACGACAGCCCGTTGGGCTGTCGTTCAGGCAACATCGTCTCATCGTGAACCGTTGTCACACGCTTCAGGCTTGAAACTGGTCAAGCAACGCTAGCACTTGCTGGCGATACTGCGGCCAAACCCGCCGTCCGATCAAGCCCTCGATGACATACTCTAGGCAGCTACGACTGCTAAACGAGGCTTCGATGCCATCGGAAGGGCGTATGACATAGCCACTCCAACGCTTGCCACCATCAAAGATAATATAGAGAAGTTGATTTGCCACCACCAAACGATACTCTACGGGATGTTCGCTTTCCCGTTGAGATGTGATCGCCATATTGCCGGCTGGCGAGCAATAGATATGATCAAAACAGAAGAACATCGTCATTTCTCCTCGCTTAGCAGACGCCAAAAGCACCTGAACTACCGCTAGCGCTGATATGATTTAGGCATTGAGCGTGGCGCCGGAGTTCAGCTCGACGCCTCTCTACTGTACCATCGTTCATTGTACAAGCCTACCATCTCTGGGTGGATCGGCGGGTGGATCGACGGTGGATGGCCGCCGCTGCACTGGTTGAAGGGAGCGTGGTATAATGCGCCGCGACAGAGAGGAGAGGCGGATTGAAGTACCAACTGGCGCTCCAACCGGTTGCAGGCGCGTGGCATGGCGAGCACGTCACGCTGACGATACAGGGTGAATACATTATTGATGTCGAATACCGGCCAACGATCGGCGACGGCGCGTACGCTCGCCGGCTCACGCAGGGCGGCATTGAGAGCGCGATGCGCGCGTCTGCGCAGATCTGCCCCTATTGCAGCGTTGCGCATACCTTAGCACTAAGCTTGGCCATTGAGGCGCTTACCGAAGTGACTCCACCGCTACGGGCGCAAGCCATCCGCGCTATTTTGGCGGAACTGGAACGCGCGGCATCGCATACCAATACACTGGCCGCGCTAGCCACCGCCTTGGGCTTACGTGATGCTGCGCGGCTAAGCCGGCTTGAAACCCGGATCCGCTCGATCTTACTCAACCTATGCGGTCGCTACGAAGCGGCGGTGATTCGGCCGGGCGGATTAGCGGAAGAGCCGGATGAGAGCGCCTTAGCTAGCGCCGAACAAGCGATCAACGATTTGTTACCGGCGATGATCGCAGTGGCCGAGCAAACGATCCCACGCCGAACGCTCTTGGCGCGCATGGTTGATATCGGCGTTTTGAACACTGGCGCCGCCAAAGAGTTTGGGCTGGCTGGCCCCTTGGCGCGCGCTAGCGGCGTACCCACCGATGTGCGCACCGATGCGCCATACGCCGGGTATACCGTCCTTGCCCCAGCGCTCGTGGTGGAAGAGGGCGGCGATGTGTATGCGCGGGCGGTCGTCTTGTTGTTGGAAGCGATTGAAGCGTTGCGCGTGGCGGCGCGTTGGTTGCATAATCTCCCGATTGGCGTCATGCAGGAGCCGATCCAGTTGCGGGCAGGTGAAACAACCGCAACCGTCGAAGCACCGCGCGGCCCCCTGCGGTATACTGTGCGCAGCGACGGCCAGCGTCTCACCGAGGTGCAGATCGGGATTGCGCCGCAACTTGACCGCTTACTAGCGCGTTCACTCCTGCAAAAAGCTGCGGTTGACGATGCGCTCCTGATCGCCATCTCAACCGACCCATGCACGGCATGCTGGCAAGCAGCGACCTATATCATTGGTCGCGAATAACGCTTCTGCAATCAGGGGGAGGATAGCGACGCTTCATGGGTGTTACTGCCGGACTGATAAGCTTACTGGCGGTTGCTACCGCTTGCTTTCTGCTCAGCCGCGCTGGCATTACCCGGCGCTTAGCGTTACTCGCTACGCTAGCCAGCGGGATCGCCATGGTTGGGGTCATCATTGACCCGCTTGAACCGGCGGAGGCGACGCCGTTGTACAGCATTGGCGCGATCGCAGTGGTCTTGCCAGCGCCAGTTGCTCTGAGCGAACGAGCGCTGGCAGGAGGGCTATTATTTGGCGGAACCATTGGTCTGCTCGCGTTAGCACTCGCCGTTCCCCCCGCTACTAAAAGCTTTGGTACACTGTTTGGCTGGCTCACATTGGCGCTTGCCGCTGCGCTACTCAGCTTAACGATCCCCCCATTCAGCGTGTTGACCCCGCTCAGTTGGGCGCTGGCTGTGCTGGCCGCCCACGGCGCGTTACTCGCTAGCGGTGTGATGCCGGCACCGGGGCGACTTCCCCCGCACCTGATTGCCGGAGCAGTCGCCGTCGTGGCCGTGAGCGGTCTCATTGCGCTTATGGCGCTGCTGACCCCTGATACAACGCCTGCAACAGCGCCGGTACTCTTCGCGGTGATCGGCGCACTGGCCTTAGCCGGAGCGCCGCCGTTCGCCGGAACACGCTTGAGCTTTGCCCATGCGCCAGCGCCGGTTGGTGCGCTAATCGCTGGGCTGGTATTGCCAACGATTGGGTTGGGGTTCGTGGTGCGGGTCATACCGCAATTACCGCCATTGCCGGCGCTCGCCGGCCAGTTGTTGGCTGCTGCTGGCGCCATCGGCGCGCTCGGAGCCGCAGTCGGTGCGCTCTGCGCGGCGAATGGGCGCGAGTTGGGGTTGTGGCAGGGCGCACTACAAGCCGGGGTGATCGTGTGCGCCGCAGTCATCAACGATCCTCTGGCCGGCTTAGCCGCACCGGCACTCTTACTGGCCTTGCAGCTCCATGCCATTGCTGGCGGGATCGTGGTCGCAGCGATCATCCAACGTCAGAGTAGCGATGCGCTTGACGGATCAGCAGCGCAGGTGGCGCTACCCTTGAGCGGCGTACTTTGGCTGCTCACCACCGCCATTGCCACCGGTCTTCCGCTTGGGTGGAGCTTTTGGGGATGGCGCTGGCTGATCGAAGCACTCGCCACCCGGTTGGTTTGGGCTATTGCGCCACTCATCGCCGCTGCCCTGATCGGTCTAGCAGCCGGGTTGCCGCTCGTAATCCGGTGCTGGCATGGTCAGACGACGACGCGCGAACATTGGCCAGAAGGCATGCTTGGAGGCTTGGCACTCGCGCCACTGGTATTGGCCGGCCTGATCCCGTGGTTGGCATGGCCGCTGTGGTTGAGCTGGTCGCCCTTTGCCCCGCCAGTGCTCCCCGCCGATCCGGTTGCTTGGCCGTTGATTAGCTTTGCCTTGGCCAGCGGCCTTGGCGGATGGCTATTAGCGCGGCGAGCTAAGCGGCTCGACCCGCCACCCAATATCGGCAACCCCGTTATCCCCACTTGGCAGGGAATGGGTGATAGGTTGCGCGGGCTGGCGGAAGCCGCCGATGCGCACACAGCGCTGATTTGGCTGGGGCGCGCGATCGATCGGGTAGCGAGCATGTTGCATACCGGCATGATCATCTTCGAGCAACGCTACTACCTCTTTGGCGTAATCGTCGCGCTGTTGGCCATCCTCATCTTGATGGCGCAATGAACGTCGCCTTGACAAGGAATGACGGACTATGACGTTTGATATCTGGATCATACTGCTCGGCATCTCGGCAGGCGGCATCTTACTGTTGCGCGATTGGCGGCTGACAGTCATCTTGTTGCTGTTGAACTATGGGGCGCTGGCCGGCTTACTGAACGAACAACCCTTCGTGCGACCCGATCTCGGCCAAGCAGGGCTAAGTTCGCTAGCCTTGATCAAACTCATTACTGGCGTCTGCACCACGCTCATTCTCGCGGTCACGGCACTCACATTTTCGCGCGATTATGGTCTCGAAGACCTCGATGAGTTCGGGCAAGCCGAGCTACGCCGAGCCTTGCGCGCCGCTGCTCGCCAACGCTCCACCGAAACGCTGCGGCTGATTGATTATGTCTTTCCATTTTGGTCAGGAGTTGCCGCCTTGATCGCCAGCATCGTTCTGCCGATCATCTACCCGATTGCGCCCAGTCCCGGTCTCGATTTCGCATGGTACTGGCTTGCGCTTAGCGGTATGCTCACGATGGCCACGGCTAGCGACGTATTGAAAATCGGCTTGGGCTTGCTCCTCTGCACCAGCGGGATTGACTTATTGTACAGTGCGGTCATGAGCGCGCCGGCGGCAAGCGGCTTAAAGATCATGGCGCTACTGTTGCTCAGCGTTGTCCAAATCTTGTTGGCCTTAGCTATCGCCTACCTCGCTGGGATCGTCTATGGGCGATTGAAGACGCTCGCGATCAGCGAACTCTACCGCGGATAACCATGCTGTACCTGTTACTCATCTTTTTCCCGCTCAGTATGGCCTTCAGCACCTTTCTCTTGCGCCGGTTGCCCCGCATTGCCATTGCGCTGAGCATCGGGACGCTAGTCGTTGAATTGTTGCTCGCCGTACAAGTACGGGTTGACGATCCGGTGCGCGTCTTAGGAGTGACATTATTGCTCAGCCCGCTCAACCAAATCTTTCTCTTTCTATTTTTAGGGGTGGGCATTGCAACACTGACCGCGGCGCTCATCGTGCCGCACGGCGAAAACTTCAGCGCCATCGGCCTGCTCACCGTTGGTCAAACGATCGCAATTCTGGTGATGCAAGACTCGTTCGTGACCGCCTTGGTGTTGGTGGCCATCGGTCTGACAACGGTGCTAGCCATTGTTGATCTACCAACCGGAGCCGGGGTCTTGGTCAACCGGCAGACGCTGGCAACTGCATTGAAGTATCTGGTCTTAATGGTCGTTGCCGGTATCTTGCTCTACATCGCCTACGTCCTCACCGATATCTTTCGTCCGGGTGAACTGCCGGGGCGCATTTCGCCAGCTCGGTTTATCTTAGCCTTGCTGGCCGCCGGATTTGCGTTGCGTATGGCGCTGACGCCGTTCCATTCGTGGCTGGTCGATCTGATATCATACGCCGGATCGCTGGCGGCCATCCTTATTATCGCCCTACCAGCGCCGGCGAGCTTGCTCGTTTTGTTGCTGACGATGCAAAGTTTTCCGACGCTGCTCTTCGAGGGAGGGCAAGCGCTTCATGTGCTGCGCATCGGGGCGGCGATCAGCGCCGTGTTAGCCAGCGCGCTAGCATTGACCGCAAGTACGTTGCGCCAGCGCATTGCCTATCTGATCGCAAGCAATTGCGGTATCATATTCTATGGATTCGCCTCACTGTCATTATCCGGCCTGAGTGGCGCGCTGGTTGGTGTGATCAATCTAGCGTTAGCCGTGACAACCATTCTGATCAGTCTGGCCCTGCTCGAACATCCGCACGAGCGCCTGACCGCAGAATCTCGGAACGACCTCTTCTGGCGCCAGCCAGTGGCAGGCGCCGGCGTGTTAGGTGGCGGGTTAGCGTTAATCGGTTGGTTGCCGTTTCCGGGTGGAACCAGCTCGCTCTTAGTATTACAAGCAGCCGCAGCGATCCATTGGGGCGAATTGTTGATCGTGCTGGCGGCAATGGGCTTAGCGGCGCTGACACTGGTGCAATTGGCCGTGCAGTATCTGATTGGTTCGCGCGACATTCCCTCAGATGAGGAACCGCCGCTGCTTGGCGAAACCGAACTGGATCGCCTGCCGCTGCCCCAACCAGCTAGCGAACCATTGAGCAGCGTTGCCCTCATCAGCATCTTGCTGGCTGTGATGTTGGCAATCGGCCTCTGCCCGAATGTGCTGTTGCCAACGATCGAAGCGGCGGTGCGCAGTCTGGCTGCGCTGCACGCTGTATAGCAAAGCAGAG
Source organism: uncultured Chloroflexus sp. (assembly GCF_938091255.1). Taxonomy (NCBI): domain Bacteria; kingdom Bacillati; phylum Chloroflexota; class Chloroflexia; order Chloroflexales; family Chloroflexaceae; genus Chloroflexus; species uncultured Chloroflexus sp. The sequence continues at coordinate 56,949 of NZ_CALLJH010000030.1, read as the reverse complement.
AAAGGAAGCGACAACCTTCATGTTGATAGCCGGATTGATAGCACTGATCATCTATCCGGGCGGCACACTGGCTATCGGGCTAGGCATTGGCTACCGTTTGCTCACCACCCGCCAACTGCCGGCCAATGGCAGCTTGCTCCTGACCACGGACTGGATTGGCTGGCTGGCGCTGGCCACGCTGGGATTAGTTGCCGGCGGTCTGGCCAGTTTGCCGTGGCCATGGCATCCGGCGCCACTGCCATTTGGTTGGTTAGGGGCTTGGGTATGTTTGGAAGCGGCGGCGTGGCTCCCCTTCTGGCCGGCGTTGTCGTCCGGGGCGCCTCACCTCGTGCGCGCCGCTGTGCGCGAAGCTCAAATCGGCGTATTGGGACGAGCCATCGTATGGAGTGTCGCTGTCATCAGCCTGAGCAGCTCAGGCGGTTTGAGCGGCTGGACGCTCAGCGGCCACCTGCTCATCTGGCTGGCCGGTCTGTTCAGCCTGCCGGCGGCGATCAACTGGGGTCCATTCGGGCCAGAACCATCGTTAGGGCCGCAAGGGATCACCGAAGGGTTGCCAGCGCGTCCGGCGGCAACCTTAACGTTTGCTCGCGATACAGTTGCGGCAGCCCTGCTGACCGTCGTCTGGATGGCAGGCTTACCGCGCGAACTGCTGCCGCCATGGGCTGAGCTGTTGATCATCATTGGCGGCAGCGCCATCACAGCCCTTGCTCTCCAATGGTTGCAAGGCCGGCTGCCACGCTTAAGCGTGCCGGCGGCGCTTCGCACTACGCTCATCTGGGCGGGGAGTCTGGCGGTATTGGCTGTGGCAATGCTGGGATTAGGACAAAGCGCCTGAATGCCTTCCGCTATCTGCGGCGTGATCCCATCCTAGCGCGCTTACTATGCGTTCCTAAGAGAGGTAGCGCGGTGAAATCGATGCCCTTCCCAACAAACCGACCATCCTCGTAGTCAGATGAGCGAGCGCGGATGAACCGATGATGCCGCCTTTCGCAACATTGCATACTTTGACACATAATGTAGCATACATCGCTCATTGCAGCCATCATCACCGGAGTTCGGCATCATGACCGATGTCATTGTCGTTGAAGGTCTTACGAAACGTTACGGTCACGTCTCGGTATTACGCGGCGTCAATCTGCGTGTCGTCGCCGGTGAAGTGTATGGTTTGTTAGGGCCAAACGGGGCTGGCAAATCCACGCTCATCCATCTGCTGCTCGGCTTCTTGCACCCCGATAGCGGGCGCATCCGCGTGCTCGGCAGCGCCAATTTGGAAGCGCAACGCCGCCTGATCGGCTATATGCCCGAACGACAGCGCTATCACAGCTACTACACTCCTCGCGAATATCTCACCTTCCTCGGTCGCTTCGATGAGATGCCGGCCAGCCAGTTGCGCCAACGGATTGACGAACTCCTTGAACTGACCGGACTCGCCACGGTGGCCAATCGCCACCTGCGCACCTTTTCCAAGGGCATGCTCCAGCGTTTCGGCATTGCCCAAGCGCTTTTGACCGATCCCGATCTGTTGCTGATCGATGAACCAACCAGTGGCCTTGACCTCGACGGTCAGCAAGAGTTGCTAACCCTACTCAACGGTGTACGTCAGCGTGGTCATACTGTCTTGCTCTGCACTCATCGACTAGCCGAAGTCGAATATCTCTGCGACCGCGCCGGCATTCTGACCAATGGCAACATTGCGCTCGAACTCAACGTCGCCGAGGTACGGCAATCCGCTGGCAGCATCATCGTGCAAACTGGGCCACTCGATCTACCGTTGCGCCAGCGATTGGAAATGATCGGGCGCGAAGTGCAATGCACCGAGCAGGCGGTGTTAATCAGTCCACATACGCCTGAGTTGCAGGCCAAAGTATTGCAGACCTTGATCGAAGCCAATGTGTCAATCCACGCCCTTGAACCACAAATGAGCCGGTTAGCGCAGATTTATCTGCGCACCGTGCGCGGCGAGCCGGTCGACAATTTACTGGTTGGCAACGTGACATCCCTCCGCCCAGTGTTGCGCGAAACGTTGCTCAAACCGCCAACTGACGATATTGACCCGATGTTGAAGCGACTGTTACAGCGCAGCAGTACCAATCCGCCTAGCCAGAGGGAGGGCAAACAATGATGCGATCGATCGCGCAAGCTGTCCGGCTCGCCGGATTTACATTGCTAGAATATCTGCGATCGGGGCGAGTTTTGCTAGAGGTGGTAGCCGCTGTCGCCTGCTATGTCGTCTTGTTGCGCCCGACCGGAGCCCCGATGAGCGCCGGTTATCTGTTTACGGTGTTGGGTCTTTTTAGCCCGGCTATGGCGATTGTCACCACCAGCTATATGATCAGTCTTGGCGATCGGCCACAGGGGTACATCGTCTTGGCGCACAACGTTAGCCGGGGGGCGTATCTGATCGGGTTATTCTTGGCCGCCGTCACCGTCGCATTGGCGATGTATGGGACTCTCTGCCTCTTGGCGGCCCTGATCAATCGCGCAACCGATCTCGATGTGACCGGATGGTTCCTAGCGACCTTGCCACTCATCCTGAACGTCGGGCTGGTTGCGGCGCTCACGCTCTTGCTCTCGCCGCTCGTGCTTGGAACCGGCTGGCGGCTCTTCGTGCTCGCCTTGGTTGCCATCGCCCTATCAAGCAACGTGATCGGCGGGCCGGTCATCAACCAACTCACCGAGATCAACCCCCTCCTAGTTGATGTGCTGCGCGCCGTTCAGACAATCCTGAGCGGGCCATTAGTGCCGGTCTTTTACGGGTATCAGTTGAGCATCAGCCGGGCTTTCGCACAGATAGCGGCGTGGTCAAACCTGTTGGCCCAATGCTCATTGCTGCTGGCGTTTCTTGGCTTAGCCCGCTACGCTTTCAATCAACGCGATCTCCTCTTTAGCGCGTCGTAGGCTCAGCTACCGGTATGAAGGCGATCGCGTCGGCCCAGATGCCTCGCTGCCGATCGCCGGCCAAGGTGCCGGTAGCCACGAACGGCGTGGCTGCCGGATCGAATACATACACCCCCAGATCGGCCCACCAGTTGCGCTCAGCTTCGAGATCAACCGTCACGATCGTTTCGCCATCGCGGTGGCGGATCAAGAAGCGGGCCTCGCGTGAATCATCGTAGCCATTAAGCGCAAACGGAACATACGCCAGCACCCGGTAGCTACCAGCAGCCGGCAATGCTGGCTGCCAAATTGCAACCCGGGGTGCAGCAAAATCGCTAAAGCGCCACGGCCTCGCTGTGCTGGCGGCAAGTTGCGACGGGGCAAAGCGGGAGCCGCCACTGTATCCGATCGCAAGCGATTGCCAATCGCCACTTACGCGAAAACCCGGATCGGCATCGTCAACTACAATCACGCCGGGAGGCGGCGGCGCGCACGGCGAGGGCATATCGGCCCACAACCACACGCTGATCTGCCCCACCGGATTCACTGCCCATGGATCGGGATCAGTGCCGCACCAGCCATACGGATCGACATCGCGCCCAAGATATTGCACCTGCAAATGGAGATGCGCGCCACGCGCGCAACCGGTATCGCCAGCGATCCCGATCACCGCGCCGCGGTCAACCGTTTCACCCGCAGTCACGCTGACGCGGGCCAAATGCCAATAGAGCGTGCGATAGCCGTTGCCGTGGTCAATAATCACCCCACCCGCCGGCGTGGGGCAGCCATCATCAGAAAAACCGGCAAAGACCACCCGGCCCGGAGCGGCGGCCAGCACCCGGTCGGGCGGCCCCAGCGCGTAATCCCAACCAGTATGGCCATCGTAAGCGAACGAACGATCGGTTTCGGCCCGCCCCCAGAAGGTATGCACTGAACCGTTCTCACGCAGAAACGGCGCGTCGTGATCGAAAAACGATGTGACCGGGAAGTTGCGCTCGGTGGGTCGGGTAAGGAACGGTTCGGACGGCGCCGGCCAATCAATTGGTTCAAGGCGCGGATCGAGGTCGAATAGGCGCTGATAGGTAGGGGCAACGGCCCAGAGCAGCGGATCGAGCTGGCCCGGCGTCGTCGTTGGGGCAAGAGCGCGGCTCAGCACGTAGCGGCTAAGGTCAGGCGAGGCGGCAACCTGCGATCCATCGGCAAACGTCAGCGGCGGCAGCGCCTCAGGCCCCAGCAAAGCGTAATCACGCATCGCCGCGCGCAACTCGCGGGTCAGCCAGCGCAATTGGTTAAACACGCCGCGCCGGTTGCCATTCTCACCCCGAAACCCAGCCGCCCATGCCAATTGCTCGCTGCTCGGCGTGGACGTGCTCAACACCCCGCTTTGCAATTCCATCAAGCTAAGCAATAAGCGCGGGCTGACACTATAGAGATGGCTAAGCGAGACCAGCACATCGGTAAAGGATTGGCTCCGCCCGCCAATGACTATCCGCATCGTTGCGAGCGGACTATTGCGCACCTCGAGAAAAGCTTGGATTTCGGGAGCGCTGAAGTGATGGTCGTAACTGAGCCGCTGTGGGTCGAAGAGGGGATGGACGGCAGGCACTGGGGTTGCGGTAATGACTGCGGGCGGCGTAACAACCGGTGTTGCAATTGGCGCCGACGTCGCCGTCACAGTGGCAGTAGCGGTGGTCTGACCGCTCACCGCCGGCGACGCCGGCGGCGGGGTAGGGGTGACCGGCGGCGGAGGCGGGGGCGGAGCCACGCATGCGCTGAGGATAATAATGACCAATAGTAACAAACGACGCATAGCATGCGCAGAATAGCCGAAGGCGGCCAGATGGTCAAGTGAGGTCAGCGCGAGGGGATGTGCCCCAGCCCTAACCCCTCCCCCGCTAGGAGAGGGGAGGCCCTTACCCCTTCCCGTTGCGTCCTCAGTGCCCTTCGCGGTAACAAACGTCTCCTCTCCCGCCGTCAGGTGGGAACGGGGGCCGGGGGAGGTGAGGGCCAGCAGCCCGCACCGCAGGCTTCGTAACCCTAGCCCGGCCCTGAAGGGCCGGGTTCCCTGCTGTCCGTTCCTTCATGTCATTGCAAGGGTGTGCCGGTACCTGTAGGGAGCCGGTCTCCCGAAGCAATCCTCCGCAAGCACGGAAGCGCTCGCTGCCCGAACACGACCATTGCCGCTGGTCGTTTCCGCAGAGGCATTGTTCCCACTCGCGCAGAAGATTGCTTCGCCGCCTCTGGCGGTGCGCAATGACACCGGACACGCCCTTCGCACACTCACGCCGGGGGGGTGCTGCGCCATCTATGGCGACGCGCAATGACAGGAAATTCCGTGCCCAACTCCCCCGATTACTTATTGACTCCTACTCCTATCGGTTGTATAATGCGCACTCGGTCGAGCCAATCGGCCATGTCATTCGCGCCCCCCGTTACGTTCGGGTTACGGGTTTCGCGTTCTGGGAAGGCACCCGGCACACGTAACACGCAACACCGAACGCCGAGCGGAAATCGTCGTCACGGCGACTAACGTCGCCTCGGGTGGAAGACGGCGTCGGGTGGGCTAGTGTGAGGCAGTATGGACGGCGCATACAACATACGCGCGATTCAGCGCTTCCCAAACTGCACACCTGCAAGCCGTGCGCCAGTAGGCCTTGCCTGCTCGCCGCGCGAGTGACGCTGCGCGTTCTCGCTTCCCCGGCCACTGCATCAGGTGCAGGGCCTTTTTTCTTTCCCTGACGCTGAATCGCTGAAACTCATGGCTGCGCCAGCGCCGATCGTGCTCGGTTGGCGCTAGCCATTGCACGCCTGTGATCTTGCCCGTTGCATGCGGGGTAGATCTCGTCTTGCCTTGTTTTCGCTCTGCGGGTAATACCCGCCTCGTATTGCGGAGGAATGTGGTAAGTTGAAGACGCTAACCTTTGCTGACCTGATTGCACAGCAGACCGGCTTTGCCGGTGAGGGCCGCCTGACCGATTTCGTGAGCCGCTACGACGGTGAGCTCTACTTCGGCGATCGTCTCAACTTAAACCGGCTGGCGCGCCAACATGGCGCACCGCTTGAAGTGGTTTATACGCCCCAAATTACCGCCCAAGTGCAACGCATGATCGGCTGGGCAGAGCAAGCACGCGCCGCGACCGAATACCCAGCCGCGTTCCACTACGCCTACGCCACCAAAGCCAATTTCGCCGCCGAAGCGGTGCAGACGGCGCTGGCCGCCGGCGCGCACTACGAAACCTCGGCGACGGCTGACCTGATTATCGCCCATGGTCTCTGGCGGCAAGGGATTTTGCCGGCAGACCGGCTGATCTGCTGTAATGGCTCGAAAGAGCCGGCCTACCGCGATGCGATCCGCAACTTTCGCCTTGACGGGTGCGAGACGGTGATCCCGGTGCTCGATGATCTTGACGAGCTGCGCGATTTGCTCGCCACACCCGTGCCGCTTCAATTCGGTGTGCGCGAGCGCGCCGCCGGCAACCGCGATGGCCGCCATCCCGGCAACGACCGCTTTGGCTTGACCACCACCGAGATCGAGCGGGCGGCGGAATTGATTGCTGATAGCCACCACGTGCTGGTGCTGTACCACGCGATGATCGGCAGCCAGATCGAAGACGAAGCCCACTTCCTCACAACCCTACGCGCTTCAATCGAGAACTACTGCCGGCTGCGCCAGCGGGTGCCGACCCTGCGGTATTTCAACTTCGGCGGCGGGATGCCCACCTCTGGATACCAGTTGACTTTCACGTTTGATTATCAGCGTTTCCTGAGCCGGCTAATGGCGACCATCCGCGACCTTTGCGCTGAGTATGGCGTACCGGCGCCGGAATTAATCGGCGAGTTTGGCCGCTACACCGTCGCTACCCACAGCGCCTATCTGGTCGAGGTTGGCGCGGTCAAGGCAGGGCACGCCGGCCAACCCGATTGGTATCTGGTCAATGGCTCAATGATGGTCATGTTGCCTGACACCCTGTTTGTGAGCGGGCAGGAGTTTGTGATCTTGCCGCTGACCGATTGGGACCAGCCGGTGCGTCCGGTGCGGCTGGCGGGCCGGCGCACCTGCGACAGCGACGACATCTATCCGCGACCCGCACAGGCACCGTTGTGGCTGCCGGCTACCGAAGGTGGCCTTGTGCTAGCCATCTTCGGCATTGGCGCGTACCAGCAGATGATTTCAGGGCGCGGCGGCGCGCACCACTGCCTCACTCCCGAAGCGGCCCGGTTTATCGTCGAAGAGCGCGACGGGCGGCTCAGCTCACGGATCACACCTCAGCAAGATCAGGCCGCCATTATGCGCCTGCTCGGCTACCGACCCCAACCGACTGCCCTACCTCAGCCACTGCCATTCCGGCAACCGGCCCGGCCTGCCATCTTGCCGGCCCGGCGCCGGATACGCGAGCGAGCGCTGTCGGTGTAAGGCATCAGCGTGGGGCGACGCTCTGCGTCGCCCCCCATCCGCGACTGATCAGCCGGATGCACCATCGCCGTGTTGGCGGGGTCATGATCGTTACGCTCATTACTTTCAACGATAGCCTCATTCGCATCAACCCGGCAAACACCGCCAGCAGCAAGGGTCGCCGGTGCGCTGGCAGTAATTGGCACCACCCCGATGCTTATCGCGAACTGATTTCAGACCTGCCCCTCCGTTGTGGGGGTTGAGGGGCGAACAAAAATTTGGTCGAGTACAACGGTTGATCGCTGTGCAATGCCTCAAAGCTTAACTCTGCTCCATTCTCTCGCGCCGGTGGAAGAGAGTACACCGTAGCGAGCAGCAACCTCTTGCCGCACCCATTCTCTCGCGCCAGTGGAAGAGAGACTAGGGGTGAGGGTGAAACGGCTCATTGCAAAGCTATCAACCGTATCTACACCCTAGGTTCTGTCTGCCCCTGAAGTTGTGAGGCCAGTCCGAGACCGTCCCTGCCGCCACCGTTTGTGGCGCTGCCAGCAGATAAGGTACTGTTATTCACTATTAGCGTGCTGCCGGAGTTGTTGTAGATTCCACCACCGCTGTTGGCGGCGCTATTGCCAGAAAAGGTGATGTTTACCACTGTCAATACATCACCGGCGTTGTCAATACCGCCGCCAAAGGTTGCCCTATTGCCAGAAAAGGTACTATTAGCGACCATCAGCGTGCCGCTGTTGAAGTTGATAATGCCACCGCCGCTACCAGCATTATTGCCTGAGAGGGTGCGGTTGCTGACCGTCAATGTGCCATTATTGACCACACCTCCGCTGCTCAATGGAGTACTCGCATTAGCGATGGTCAGGTTGCGCAGGGTAAGATTGGCGCCCTATCACCCATCAGCACCCGCACCGCATTATTGCCGCTGATAGTGCTGTTCCCGCCGCCATCAATCGTCAGTAATCCCGCGCCGCTCACAATATTCGGCAGAAACGAGATCAGCGTGAGCGGGACGAACACGCCGAAGGTGATGGTATCGTTGCCGGCGCTCCCTGCGCCGCAGTTGGCGTTGGCCGGAGTATTGTTCGCCGCTAGAATCGCTTCGCGCAGAGTGCGTGACGTGTCGTTCGTCGTGTTATTCGCCAGCGAATTGACAACAGAGCCGGCTGCGTACACGGGCTGCGTATGCTGCTGCGCGAACAGCACCACCGCACAATAGGAGGGCAACGAGCAGACAGAATCTTTATCATGATGACCTCCACGTACATTGAACAGAATACCAGAGAGGAAATGCGCCAACAAAACGATGCAAAGAGAACTATGTCGCTCGACTTCGATGTTGGCGGCATACTCGTACCCAGCACGAGCGGTTTCGTTCCGGCGGCAAAGCCGGGATAGGGCTAGTTGGCGCAAACGATCTGCTCGCTGGGCAGTTCAGTCTTAATGGCGCCGACGAATGTCTGCTGGAGGTTACCATTGCAAACGCAGGCCAGCCTGTTCCCGCGACGACGGGAAGTTGGCCGGAAGAAGTCTGGCCGAATAGGAATGAGCGCGCGGATCGGTCATCCCGAACGCAGACAGGCACCAAGCTGCTGGTGGTGTTGCCCAATGCATCGGCAAACCGAATGAATGGAATGGCTAGCAACACCCGGCAATCAGTAGTTCGTAGTATGAGATCACCTCTGAGCTTGGTACACGAGAGCGCACCAACGGCTCTGCACCGATCAGAACGAGACGTTCCGCGACAATCTGCATGGTAACGCTCAAGCGTCCTCAAAACGTCTTCGCTACGGCGAGCGCATAGGATCAGCAGACAACGCTCCCCCAGAGCTACGGAGCGAGCGGAGAGAGCGGAACCCTATGCCTTAGGATTCCGCCGCATGATTGCTCAGTTAGCACGACGATACCAAGCTACAACGACATGCTTAGCAATGGCCGGTGTGCTCCCGAAGGCAGCATGAGAGCAGGCACAAGTTTTTAATGTTACCACTCTACCCAAAGCGATCGGCAAGTGGTACAATGAATAAGCTGTCATATGCAGGCGCTATTGGTGTGCGCATTAAAATCAAACGGGGAGCGTTCCATGAATATTTTGGTGGTTGATGATGACATTCCCAGCGCTAAATTAACCTCGTATCTGCTTGAGGAAGCTGGCTACCGGGTTCTCCGTGCACACGACGCCACCAGTATTATGCAAGTCATCGAGCAGCACAATCCCGATCTGATCCTGCTCGACATCATGATGCCCAAGATCGATGGCTTTGAAGTCTGCCGGCAGATTAGGCGCAATTCTGATGTACCCATTATCTTTCTATCGGCACGATCGCAACTACAAGATCGGGTGACGGGTCTGCAAATCGGCGGCGATGACTACTTGGTCAAACCGTATGAGCCATCGGAGTTATTAGCCCGCGTTGAGGCCGTCTTGCGGCGGCGCAACGCCGATATGCTGAATACGTCAACCCGCCTCAGCCAAGGCAATATTACGCTCGATCCGGTCGAGCACAAAGTCATCTTTACCGATGGTCGCGTCGTTGAATTGACCCCCCTTGAATTTCGCCTGCTGTATTATTTGATGAAAAATGCTGGCCGCATTTTGAACGTGACCCAAATTTTGAGTAAAGTCTGGGGCTACGACTACGAAGGCGAGAGCAACCTTGTCGCCGTGTACATTCGGCGCTTACGCACGAAAGTAGAAGAAGATCCGGATCATCCCCGCCACGTGATTACGGTACGCAACCTTGGCTACAAGTTTGAACCGTGAACTATGGCATCTCACCGGCCATTATGCGGTCTAATACCGAGCAACTTCAAACTATCACTCGTCGCCTATTGCCGTTGCCGGCACTAGGATTGAGTTGGGCGCTGACACAATTCGACCTATCGCCACCGATTCTCTGGGTTCTGATCGGCTACGCAGTCGTGAATATCGGGTTCCTGTTCTGGATCCGTCGCATGGCTCCGTTAACAGGGCGGCTGTTGCTGTTCGCCGGGATCGGTGATGTCATTGCGCTCGGCTGGTGTATCGCCACCGCCGGCTTAACTCCCGCCATAGTCGTCATTCAGGGCATCAGCGCGCTACGCGCATGGCGCTATCGCTTCTATTCATTGTGGTTAGCGCTAGTACCGGGACTCGTTGGGCTGTTGTTCGCCCTTGATCTCCCAATGCTGGCCCTGCCCGGTTCTGGAATGTTCAGCAATCTCGCTTCATTCGGCAGTTTTCTCATCAGTGCCGCGACCATCGCGGCATTGATTTTGTTTGGCAACCAGCGCAACCTAGCTGCACGCGAATGGCGCGCGCGTTACGAACACCTGCGCCGCGAGCAGAAGCAACAGGTCGCCAGCCTTGAGGCGTCTAACAATGATTTGCGCGATCGGTTGCGCCGGATGGAAGCGCTTGGCGAAAGTTTGCGCGCGATCAGCAGCTCACTGAGCCTCGATGATGTTTTGCGTCAAATTCTCGACTCGCTGGCTTATATGCTAGGAGTGCAACGGATCGATGACGCGGCCCTGAGCCTGATACGGCGCACCGATCTCGAACACCGGATCCTGCATGCCAATCGCCATGCCGCCGATTGGGCGAACACGCTCGCGCAGGCTGTTATTGCCAGCCAGCGCACCATCTTGCTCGATCAACACGAGATCGAGCAGCGGCCAGAATGGGCCGTGCTTGCTCACTATGGGTTTCGCGCTGCGCTCAGCGTTCCCCTGTTCGATCCTGAACAACCTAACTATGTGCATGGCGCGTTAAGCGTGGTCAGTCACCAAGAAGAGGCGTTTTCGCTGGCCGAAGAACGCCATCTGACATCGTTCAGCATTCAAGCCATGATCGCTATCCGCAACGCCGAACTGCACGTCGAGTTGAGCCGGCAGCAGGCGATGCTCAGCACCGTGTTGCACGACATGGCCGATGGCCTGATTGTCTACGACGATCAAGGGGCTGTCTATCTCGACAATGCCATCGCGCGCCGGGCCTTGGCGCAAAGCGCGGCCCACAATGGCAGGTTGGCCACCCAATTGGCCGACTTCGCCACCTACCTTCATCAGGCAGGCGACTCGCGCATCTGGGAGGTGCATGATGGCAATGATGATGACAAACGGTACTATCGGATTCATGGCACCCTCGTCAGCACCTCGCCGGATAAGCGCCTTGCCGTGCTGGTATTACATGACATAACCAGCCAAAAGATGCAGGAACAGCAGCGCCGTGAGTTTATCGCTAAAGTATCTCACGAATTGCGCAACCCGCTCAACACGTTGCAAGGCTACCTCAAAATCGTGTTGAAAGAGAGCGACAGTATCGGGAAACTCAATGAACGCCAGCGTGAATTTCTGCAAGAAGTAGATAGCAGCGCCCGCCGGCTAGCTAAACGGATCGCCGAATTGATTGACCTGAACCGATCGGAAACCGGCCAGCTCAAGCTGAATCTAGTGCGCACCAATGTGATTGACCTAATTATTGCCACCTGTATGCAGCAGCAACAACAGGTCAAAGAGCGTGATATCGAATTGGTGTGGGAAGTTCCCGATCAGTTGCCTGATATCGTGGCTGATGAAGAACGGATTAGCCAAGTCTTAGTGAATCTGATCGAAAACGCCGCCAAAGCGACCGCTGCCGGCGGGAAGATTACCGTCAGCGCCGAATTGCAGCACCCATATATCCATATTCACGTCACTGATACCGGCACTGGCATTCCGCCCGAACAATTTGACAAGGTTTTCCGATCGTTCTACAGCGGCGGCAACGGCATTTCAAAAGGGCTGCATTTAGGACTAGGATTGGCAATCTGTAAGCAGTTTGTCGAAGCGCACAACGGTAACATTTGGATCGCATACAGTGAAGTAGGCAAAGGAACCCGCTTTTCATTCTCATTGCCGTTACAGCGCGAACGCGCGTTGAGCGCCAATACTGATGATGGCGCCATTGCGCAGTGAAGACGCTTTCTGACAAAGTCGTCACATTGATCTGACCACAAATATGCTACACTTCGCAATAAGGAGATCACCAGCAAAAACGAGAGAAACGTTACGATGGCTCGCTGCACCATTAAGGAGTTGCGACGTGTGCTAGCGACCCATCCCTTCGCCTATCGTTATGTCAGAGTTTGCTACCCGACACAACACTGGCCGGAGTCACTGTGAAGATCGCGATTATTGCACTCCCAAGCAAAGATGATAATCATCTTCCGCCGCTCACGGTGGCATATATAGCAGCGGCGCTCGAACAGCGGCGCGCGATTGTGCGTATCTACGATCGCGCGCTCGATCCGTTGGGCAGTTGGGAAGAAATTCAGCGCCGGTTGGAAACCTTTCAACCACAGTGTGTCATTATCGCCGGTGAAGATAGCCACGCTCTTGAGCAAGCCGTTTCCCATATTCACCAAACCTATCCCGACATCTTGCCGCTCTTCGTGCATCGCAGCGGCAGTGAAGCATTAGCAGCCACCGCCAGTGTATTAGCTTGGCTTGACGGCGCCAACACGCTGGCCGTACAGAGTGGCGAAGAACTGCCATATCCAGCCCGCCACTTGCTCTCGCTCGAACATTACGAATTGCGCGCACCGGGTGGTGAGGTGCAGACGCCGGTGGTGATCGGTTGGCGGATGCATAACCAATGGCAGATGCGCTCAACCCGCCAGATCTGCCAAGAGATTCGCGCTCTGGTCGAAGAAGTTGGCATTCGCCATCTTTTGTTTTGTGAACCAGAGATCACCATCAATGAACAGTGGCTTGATGAGTTCCTCGATCAGTTGATTGGCGCGCACTTCAACATTAAATGGCAAGCTGCCGTCGCCCTTGACCGCCTACACGAAGAGCGGATCCGGCGGTTGGCGCAAGCCGGCTGCGAAGCGATCACGTTTGCGCTGGCCGCGACAAGTGTGTTCGACTCAGCCAGCAGCCGTGAACAGGCCCGCAAGTTGATCGCGTATGCCCGTGAGCAAGGCATCTACACGCACGCTACCATCTTGCTCGAACCACCCTATGAGTCGATTGCCCGCTTGGTGGATGTGGCAGCCACCTTTGGCCTCAACGATGTCTCCTTCAAACTGATGCAAACGTTGCGCGTCGGCGATGAAGAGCAGCAAATTCAGCGCTTTGCCCATCAGCGCTACCAAGAGGGTCGGACGCGCCAGCGTCTAATTGACCGGTTCGGCCCAGCGTTAGGCGGGTTGCTCTGGCAATTACGGGTTGAGAGTCTAGCTGATGACGAGTAAACTGCGATTACGCCGCGTAATCGAGCCCAATATCGAGCGCGCGCACCGAATGGGTCAGCGCCCCGACTGAAATGTAATCAACCCCAGTCTCAGCAATCGCCCGCACCGTTTGCAGATTGACGCCGCCGCTGGCTTCGGTCTGCGCACGACCGGCTACCGCCTGCACCGCTGCGCGGAGCTGGTCGAGCGGCATGTTATCAAGCAAGATCAGATCGGCTCCGGCTTCAGCGGCAGTGATCGCATCAGCGACGCTCTCAACTTCAACCTCGAGCCGCACCATCGGCCCAAGCTGCGCGCGCACGCGGGCAATAGCAGTTGCCAGATCGATCCCTTGTGCGGCAAGGATGGCCAGATGGTTGTCTTTGAGCATCACGCCGTCATACAGGCCAAACCGGTGATTGCGCCCGCCGCCCATCCGGACAGCATATTTCTCAAGCGCTCGCAAACCCGGCGTTGTCTTGCGCGTATCGAGAATCTGGGCCCGCGTGCCGGCCACTGCCACCACATACTGGGCCGTCACGGTGGCAATCCCGCTGAGGCGTTGCAACAGATTGAGCGCCACCCGTTCGCCACTGAGGATGCTGCGGGCCGGGCCGGTCACGGTGGCAAGCGTAGCACCAGCAACAACTGCGACGCCATCGGCGGTGTGCAGCAGCACCTTGACACTGGGATCAAGCTGGCGAAAGACAGCGACCACCACCGGCAAGCCGGCAATTACTCCAGCTTCACGGGTGACAAGATGAGCGGTCATGTGCGCAGTCGCCGGAATTGCAGCCAGCGTGGTCAGATCGCCGCTGCCGATGTCTTCGGCGAGCGCATGAGCGACAACAGTATCAATAACCTGTAGGGGAAGTTCCATACGAGTTCCGTTTCGTATCATAAACGACGATGTATAGGGTAGAAGGGTGTAAAGGGGTATGAAGGGGCGCAGCGCCGCTGCGCCTCCGCGCCCCTCTTAATCGGCGGCCAACGCTGGCGCCGGCGCAATGGCAGGCACAAACACCGGTGATGTACCGCGGCACAAGATGGTATGCTTGCGCCACGCCTCATCACTCTGCGGGTAATCGAGGCGGAAATGGCCGCCACGGCTCTCGGTGCGAAGCAAGGCAGAAGCGACGATGAGCCGCGCCGTCAGGGCGGCATTAACCGCCGTGAGCGCATCAGCATCAGTCAGATCGGCGCTGGCCGGCCATGCCTCCAACGCAGCTAAGGCGGCGCGCAGGCCATCACCGTGGCGCAATGGCCCCGCCGCGCGCATGATCGTCGCTAGCGCGTTGCGCCAATCAGCCGGTGGCGACACAGCCACGGGCGCCACTGGCAAGGGGTCAGGCGGCGGCACAGCGCGGCCACGATACGATGCTGCCGCTTCGCCGGCCCGGCGGCCAAAGACGAGACACTCGAGCAGCGAATTGCTCGCCAGCCGGTTCGCGCCATGCACGCCGGTGCATGCCACCTCGCCGGCAGCAAACAGGCCGGGCAGAGTAGTCGCACCGCTGAGATCGGTGCGCACACCTCCCATCAGATAGTGCGCCGCCGGTGCAACCGGGATCGGATCGCGCACCGGATCGATCCCATCGGCCCGCAAGCGGGCACAGATGGTCGGGAAGTGGTGTTCGATCAGATCGGCGGGGAGATGGGTCAGATCGAGCAAGACGTGATCGCACCCCTCGGCCTGCATCGCCGCGACAATACCGCGCGTCACTACATCACGCGGGGCTAATTCGGCGCGCGGATCGTAGGCCGGCATAAAGCGACGGCCCGCTGGCGTATAGAGCAAGCCACCCTCGCCCCGCGCCGCTTCGGTGATCAAGAAGCCCTGCCCATCGCGAGTACGGTAAACCGTAGGATGAAACTGGACGAATTCCATATCGGCCACTTCCGCGCCGGCCCGATACGCCATCGCGATCCCTTCACCCAGCGCCGTAGGTTGATTGCTGGTGAGGCCATACAACGCGCCAGCCCCACCACTGGCCAACACCGTCGCCGTAGCGAGCACCCGCAACCACGTGCCGCCGACCAACCGCACCAACGCCCCCACCACCCGCTCACCGGCGGTGAGCAACTCAACCGCTTGCGCTTGCTCGCACACGGTAATCAGCGGCATCGCTCGCACACGCTCGATCAGCATCTGCGTCACCGCCCAGCCGGTAGCATCACCGACGTGAACGATGCGTCGGCGCGAATGGCCGCCTTCCAAACCCAATGCAAACCGATCGGCATCACGCTCAAAGGGGACGCCAAGCTCGGCTAATTCCCGCATCAACGCCGGCGCTTCGTGAGCCAACACCGACACCGCCGCCACGTCACACAAACCGGCGCCGGCAGTCAGCGTATCGGCAACGTGAATCCCCGGCGAGTCAGCCGGATCGAGCGCAGCGGCGATGCCGCCCTGCGCCCACGCCGAATTGCTTTCCGGCAACGAACCACGGGCCAACACCAAAACCTGTGCGCCGCGCGCTGCGGCTGCTAATGCGGCGGTCAGGCCAGCCGCGCCGGCGCCAATGACCAAGACATCAACGCGCCGTTCGCGAGCTGGGGGTAGCGATGGTAACGCACTCCGCGGGGCAGAGATAGATTGCATTGTGAGTCCTCCGGCGACAATGCGGTGCATTGCCACGACTACAACGCCAACATCCGGTCAATCGCGACTCGCGCGCGCGCGGCAATGTCCGGCGGCACGGTGACGGGTTCGCGCAAATCGCGCAAACTATCGCGCACCTTTTCGAGCGTGATCATCTTCATGTAGCGACAACTGATCGACTCATCAATCGGTACAAACTGTTTGTCAGGATTAGCCTTGCGCATCCGATGGAGCACACCGATCTCGGTAGCAACCACGAAGCGGCTGGCCGGCGAGCGACTGGCATGCGCGATCATACCCTCGGTTGAGAGAATATGGGTACCGCGACTATCTATCGCACCACGGGCCAGATAGTCCATCGCGCTGCTCACACACCCACATTCCGGGTGAATCAGAAACTCGGCATCAGGCATCGCCGCCCGCTTCTGCTCGATCATTGTAGGGCGGATAGCAGCGTGAACGTGACACTCGCCGGCCCAAATCTTGAGCGGACGGCCCGTCTTTTGGCGCAAGTAGCTGCCAAGGAACATATCCGGCAAGAAGAGGATGGTCTTATCAGCCGGGATCGCATTGATCACCCGCTCGGCATTGCCCGACGTGCAGCAATAATCACTCTCGGCCTTAACGGCGGCGCTAGTGTTGACATAGCTCACCACCACCGCGCCGGGATTGGCCGCCTTCCACGCGCGCAACTGCTCGACGGTTATCGAATCGGCCAATGAACAGCCGGCATTAGCATCGGGGATCAGAACCGTGCGCTGCGGGTTGAGAATGGCTGCCGTTTCAGCCATAAAGTAGACGCCGCAGACCACAATCACATCGGCGTTGGTGCGGGCGGCAGCCTGCGCCATGCCAAGCGAGTCGCCAACGTAATCGGCGATCTCCTGAATCTCGCCGTATTCGTAATTGTGAGCCAAAATGATGGCATTGCGCCGGCGGCGCAAGTCGTTAATCTCGGCTATTAATTCGGCAGCGGTGACGCCGGTCGTTTCGTAGAGCTGGGCGACCATGGGACGTTCTCCAATTAGTGTTATTATTACACTTTTAATAATTGCGATGAGTATACACCCCTAGCGAGATATTGTCAAGAGGTCACTAAAAATTTTTTATCCAACTTAGGCTATCTAGCCTCTTCTCTTTTTCCTACTTTGGTTGCACAATGAGAGCACAACCATAAACCATCTAACCGCTGAGCACACTTATTCCGAACATGATGAATACATTACCGCGAAACAATCTTCGGCGACGATTCGTTTACAGATATAGATACAAACGGCTCTCACGTCGCCGAGGTCGAATATGGAAGCCGTCATGACGGGTTCGCTGACGCAATGGCACGATCTCATCATTCACCTTGATGACCAGCAGATTGCTGAGCTTACTGCGGTCAACGATCTGCCCCTACCGATGCGCGCACGCCTTGGGCGCGATCTACGCGCACGCTTGGCCGCCCACGCTGCCTACATTCCGGCCCGCATTGTGCAGAGCCAACTCGCCGATCCGCAACCCGGACGCACCACCGGTGCGTTCTGGGAAGGATCGCTCCTCTTTGCCGATCTATCCGGCTTCACTGCTCTCTCCGAACGGTTATCGGTGCTTGGCCGGCAAGGAGCCGAAGAAGTTTCAGCAGTTGTCAACCGACTATTTGCCGCGCTGCTGCATGAAGTGCAAGCACGGAGCGGGGCGCTGCTCAAGTTTGGCGGCGATGCCCTGACTGTCTTTTTCGATGCTGCCACACTCGGCGATCAGCATGCGACCGCGGCTTGTACGGCGGCCTTGGCGATGCAAACGCGCATGGCTGAATTCGCCAATCTTGAAACCCGGACCGGAACCTTTACACTGCGGCTGCGGGTTGGCGTGCATGTCGGACGTGTCTTTGCCGCCGAAGTCGGTGATCAGAGCCATATCGAACTGGTGGTGACCGGGCCGGAAGTGAACCGGGTGGCCCTCGCGCAAGAGATTGCTGCGCCCGGTGAAGTGGTGATTACGGAACAAACGGCCCGATTGCTTGCTCAGCCGCATATTGAGGCGCGGCGCGATGGATTTTATCGGCTCCATGAGCTAGCCTTTACCCAAGCTATGATTGCGCCGCCACTGCCATTACCGCTCGACGGCCCCAACGATCTGGCCACCCTCAATCGCTTGGCCCACCAATTAGCGGCATTGCAACCCTACCTCGTGTATCGCCTGCCCCGGCGCTTTCTCGACCCTGCTGCCGGCGAGTTAGGTGAGTTTCGCCCGGTTACCGTACTCTTTGCCAATGTCCACGATTTTTCCCACTACCTTGCGGTGCTCGATTCTGATCCTAACCTAGCCGCTACCGTTTTCAACGCCTACTACCGGCGCGTGCAGGCAGTCGTGCATCGCTACGATGGCATCATTAACAAAGTCGATATGTACACCCATGGCGACAAGTTGATGGCGTTGTTCGGAGCACCGACTGCTCACGAAGACGACCCGACGCGGGCCGTGCGTTGTGCAATCGAGTTGCGCGAGACACTCTCTGAAGTCAACGCCGAGATTGCCACCTCACTCGGCCCGACTACGCCACCGCTGGCCCAGAAGATCGGTATCAATACCGGTACCGTCTTTGCCGGACGGGTCGGCGGAGCAACGCGGTATGAATACACCGTTATGGGGCCGGCGGTCAATCTCGCGGCTCGTCTGATGGCCGCTGCGCCTGACGGCGCGATCTACCTTTCACCAAGCACGCAGACAGCCATCGAAGGTCAATTTGTGCTTGAGGCAGGAACACCGCTGCACCTCAAGGGGTTTCGTGAAGCGGTCACACCGGCCAAGGTAGTACAGATTGCCACAGTTACCACGCGCCATCACCTCGAACAGTTGACGGTTGCGCCACTGATCGGGCGAGATGCCGAATTGGCACGTGTGTTAACGGCAGCCCGAGCAGCGTTGAACGGGCAAGGCGCGACGATTGCCATTGTCGGCGAAGCTGGCGCCGGTAAATCTCGCCTAGCCGAGGAGGTGATCCAGCGCTTAGTCATCGCTTCTACCGAACACGATCATGCGACCGAAGATGTACCATCGTTTACGATCCTGTTTGGCGATTGCCAGAGTTACGAACAGCGCACCGCCTACGCCACGATTCGCGCGCCGCTGACGAATGCGCTAGGACTTGACCTGCGCGCCGCACCAGCCCAATTAGCTGCTGACACGGTTGCCCGCGTCGAACGGCTCGTGCCGGATTCCAGCCGGTTTACACCGTTGCTGTCTGATACGCTCGGCCTGCCACTGGCTGATACGCCGCTCACCGCCGGCTTATCGCCTCAACAACGGCACGACCGGCTGCAAGAGCTAATCGTTGATATTTTTCTCGCTACAACTAAGCGTGAGCCAGTTTTGTTGGTGCTCGAAGATTGCCATTGGGCCGACTCACCCTCGCTCGAAGTGCTCGAACGCCTCAGCAAAGCCGCTCAGGGCAGAGCACTCGCTTTAACCCTCACCTACCGTCCCGAAATGGCATCGCCTACACCTTGGGAAACGCTCCCCAACACCATCCGAATCGAGTTAGGCGAATTGCCGCTAAGCGATAGCCAAGCCTTGCTCGCAGCGCTCCTTGGCGGGCCGCCGCCCAACGATATCTTGCCGCTACTCGAGCGCACCCAAGGCAATCCCTTCTTTATCGAAGAGTTGGTACGCGCGTTAGTGCGTGACCGCTTACTGGTGCGCAACGCAGAAAGCGGCGTATGGCAACTAACGCAACCAATCGAGAAAATCGAGCTGCCGCGCAGCATCGAAGGTCTACTGATCGCCCGACTTGACCGACTCGACGAACCGCGCCAAGAGCTGGTGCAGGTTGCTTCAGTGATTGGGCGTCGCTTTCCGCGCCCGGTGGTGGAAGGAGTGTATTCAAACCCACCTGCGCTGGACGAGAGCATCCAACGCCTGATTGAAGGCGAATTGATCCAAGCCGACCAGCAAGAGCGGATTTTAGCCTACATCTTCCGCCATGCGCTGCTGCGCGATGTCGCCTACGAAGGGATTCTCTACGCCCGCCGCCGCACTCTGCACGCCCGTGTTGCCCGTCGGATCGAAACCATCGCAGCCCAGCAGCTCGAAGAACAGTACGCCGTGCTGGCATGGCACTTTCTGCAAGCCGAAGAGTGGCAACCTGCCTTGCGCTATCACGTGCAAGCTGCCGAGCAAGCCCGCCGGCGCTTCGCCAACCGCGACGCGCTCGCCCTGTATACCACCGCGCTCAACATCGCGCCACGGCTAACGACGGTCTTACCGCCTGCGCAACTGATCGATCACGTGGCCGCGATCCATGAAGCGATCGGCGAACTACATCTGGTATTGGGTGAATACGATCAAGCGGAACATCACTTCCACGAGGCGCTGCAGCTCAGTCTACCGGTAGGAGACGAACCGGTCAGCGAACGCTGGTTGCGTATGCACCGCATGCTGGCCACAGTGGAAGAGCGGCGCTCACGCTATCAAGCCGCGTTCGATCGGTTGACCGAAGGCATGGCCCGCGCCCATCGCGGCTTGCAAGCAGAGACGGCGCGCTGCTACATTCTCGGCGCCGGCATCGCGTACCGCACCGGTGATTACACCCATGCCATGGAATGGGCGCGGATCGGCTACGAATTGGCGGCGCAAAACGGCAGCGCCACCGATCAGGCGCGCGCGCTCAAGATTATCGGTAATATTGCCAATGATCAAGGAGACCGCGCCCAAGCGATCGAAACGCTCAACCAAGCGCGCACCCTCTACGAACAGGCAAATATGCCAGCCGGCTTGTGTGATGTGCTCAACGACCTTGGCCGCGTCTACACCCAAGCCGGACGATGGGCCGAGACTATTGCCGTGTTCGAGCAATCGATGGCGATCTCAGAAAACATTGGCGATGTGTTAGCCACGGCTCGCACGGCCAACAATCTGGCGGTAGTATTAGTAGGACGTAACCAACTCGACCGGGCCGGCGCATTGTACCAGCGAGCCAGTGAACTCTTTGCCCACCTCGGTTCACGCCTCGGGGTTGCAGTAACAAAGTATAACCGCGGCGAAGTGCTACTCTATCAAGACCGCGCTGCCGAGGCGCTCAAACTGTTTCAGGCGGCAATTGCCGATCTCGAAGCGATCAATGCCCGCAGTTTCTTACCCGAAGTCTTGCGCTTAGCCGCTTTAGCGGCGTTGGCCTTGGGTGATCTTACTCAAGCCCGCGCTAACGCTCATCGTTCATTGGCTATTGCAGAAGAACTCGGCCAAGCCGACGACTCGGCAATTGCTGATCGTGTGCTTGGCGAGATAGCTTTAGCATGCGGCGATCTTGATGTTGCAGAAGATCTCTTTGCCCGCAGCAGCTCCACCTTGGCCCAACTAGATAATCGCTATGAGTTAGGCAAAGTTCGATATCAGCAAGCACGGCTGGCACTCGCCCGTCACGACGATGCTACTGCGGCCATCGCTCGCGCCGAAGCAATCGCCATCTTTACCGAACTTGATGCTCAGCGCGATCTCACCTTCGCCGTGGCGTTACCTGCATAACTTGGAAGGAGCATTCTTATGTCACGCCTCCTGATCGTGCTGACAGTTATGGTGATGTTGCTCACGCCGTTCGCGCTGACGCCACAACTCACCCCGGCTACTGCCGCCGAATCCGAACCGATCCATCTCACTAGCATCTCCGAATTGCCGCTGCTTAATGAGATCGAGCCAAATAATCGCATCCTCCAACCCGGCGCAAACGCTCAGCGCATCGCGGTTGATCGCACCGATAGCTGGCGGCAGTCGATCAATGGCATTATTGCCTCGTCAAGTGATATTGACTACTTCGCCTTTGTGGTTGACGCGCCCGGTTCGTTGGTGACTATTGATCTAACTAACTTAGACGCCGATTACGATCTGGTCTTCGGTGGCGGCATTGATCCGGCAACTGGCGAGGGTGGTGCGACCGACAGCTTTGAGTTCGATACCGGCGAACGCGGTTTGGAGGGTGTAACACAGGTTGGCGGCCAGATTGCCTCGATTGGCGGCCAGATTGCTTCGATTGGCGGCCAGATTGCCTCGATTGGTGGCCAGATTGCTTCAATCAGTGCCAACCTTGCCAACCGCGATGAACGGATCGAGACGATCGTCTGGCAACCGGGGCTATACTTCGCAGCGGTTGCGCCGGCCAATGCCGGTCAAATCAGTTCCCGACCGTACCGGCTGACCATTACGCTCCAGCGCAGTACGCTCCAATCACTTGGCCCGGCCCCGCACGTACAGTTTCTGACTGACACACCCGACGACAATGTCACTACTCTCTACATCATCAATTCCGCCCGCATGCAAGAGGTGTATACCAACGATCTGACGAGTATCACTACAATTACGTCAACCTTGCAACAATCGTACTCATATACGCAGACCCTCATTTGGGGCGCATCAGAACATCCACTGATCAGAGAAAAAGGTGCGGTTATCGATCTCGCCAATCTTGAGGTCATCACCAGCAGCGGCGCAACGCCATTTAACCAATTGCTGAGCGACTGGTCGCAACCGGCCAATCAGCGCAACCCGCTCTACGCCAATTACCTTGCCAGTATCATTGACCACGTGATCGAAGCGGCGATTGCCCCCGCCGGCAATGGTCGTTCGGGTGAAGTGCGCATCCGGTACCAGATGATAGCTAACAACGATAATACACGCAACAATGAGACGAATCAAAGGACGCCTTACCCCAACGTGCGGCATATTGTCTTGATCGGGAGCGACGAGATCATCCCCTTCTTCCGTCTGCCCGATCTAACCACCATTGCCAACGAGGCCGATTATTTAGAATATCTAAAGAGCATCGACACGCGGAGCAACGGCAATAGCCTGATCGCAGCCGACAACCCGCTTGGTGCAGCGCTACGCAACCGGATGTTGCTGAGCGATAACCCGTATGGCACTGACCGACCATACCGCTTCTATGGGTTCCCATTATTCGTGCCCCAACTAGCCATTGGCCGGATCGTCGAGCAACCGAGTGAAATCGCCGATTTTCTGCGCCGCAATGTGCCGGGATCCTACAGTGAGACGAATATCGATCTTCGGGTAGACCCAGAAATCTCTTCATACAGCATCTCACTTACCGGCTATGACTTTCTGATCGACGGTGCGGAAGCAATTTCACGCACCCTCAACCAAGCCACGGCTAACTCACTTGCCAAACGGCCACTCATTAGCAACTTATGGGATCGCACCGCCTTCGAGAACACATGGCTTGAGCAACCACTCAGGACTACCGGCTTCTTCAGCGCGCCATTAAGTATCTTTTCGCGCACGAACACGCTACTCAGCTCGCTCAATGCCCACTTTGATCACTGGCAACTTATCCCAGCAGTCGAGAGTAGCAGGTCTCCTAACTTCCCGGCTGATCGCGTGTTAATAACGGGATACGAGGGTGTATCGTCGATATGCGACTACTACCCAGTGGAATGCCCCGGCTTCTTCTACAACACTATCTACTACTCGGTGGGCTGTCACAGCGGCTACAATGTGCCGGCAAGAGCGATAGATCAGACACTTGACATCCCGCTCGACTATTACGCTGCCGACTTTGCCCAAGCCTTCAACCGTCATGCCGGCAACTGGATCGGTAACACCGGCTATGGTTACGGTACGCTCGACGGCGTTGATTACAGTGAACGACTGGCAGCGCTGCTGACTCAAGAACTGATGCGGAATGAAACCCGTCCCGATCCATCTGCCACCAACGGCATCACCTACGTAGGACGCAACATCGGCGACGCACTGGTGCAGGCCAAGCTGCGCTATTTGCGCACTTCAACCGGATTAAACGCTTACGACTACAAAATCCTCTTGATCACCACGCTGTACGGGCTGCCGTGGAAGCGAATCTTGGTAGATAATCCGCTCACGGCACCAGTTGAAGATCTCAATGCCGAACTACCCATCAATGATCGCACTGCACCCATCCCAACATCCGGCAGTCAATTGACACGCACGATCACGTTTACGATCAGTTACGATGCCAACTACCTTCGCCCAACCCGCACCGGTCAAGCGGTACAGCTCACTGCCGGCAACTTCACCATCACCGACACCTTCTTGCTCGCCAGCACCTTTAACGTCACGCCAACGGTAACCGTCTTTGACAACAATCTGATCGGGATGCCGAGTTTGCCTGCCTTTACCTACGATATTACGGCGCTATCGGGTAGTGATGATGACGATCACCAGCCATTAGTGGTGCGCGATATCATCTTCCTTGGTGGCCAGTACAACACTGTCGAGAACTTCAACCCAACCGTTACCCAAATTGTGACCGAGACCTCCACCCCGTTGATTACAACGACTATCGAACCCGACTTCAGCGCAGGGATCGGGGTGTGGGTGCCCGATCGCTTCTTCGGCTATAGCAGCACCGGCAGCGGCGACTCACAGCGTGATACCCTGATTAGCACAGCAGCCCAATTCCGCGCCACCAACGGCGTGACCGGCACGTTGCGCCCTTACACGCAACTGGTCTATCAGGTGATTTACACCGATCCAGAGGCGGACGGAGCGAGTACAGCCTTGGCCGATCAAAATCCACCGGTGATCGAACGAGTACGTATCGCTGGGCAAGATGCCGGGTTGCAGAGTATTTCCACCCCAATTGAGGTTATCGTCAGCGATCCTGACAATCCGAGCAATCCTGAGGTTGCAGTTACCGGTGTTTATCTTGCCGCCGACAACGCGACGTGGATGCCGCTGACCTTTACGCAAGATCCGCTCAACCGGCAACGTTGGCTAGCGAGCGTCCCGCGCAATTGGCCTGATGTGAGGTTAATCATCACCGCGACCGATAGCGCCGGCAACTCGGTGATGTATACTGCCAAAGGTGCGTTTGCACCGCCGACGTATCGTGTGCTGATGGCGGTGATCATGAAGTGATGCGGA
Organism: uncultured Chloroflexus sp.; assembly: GCF_938091255.1. NCBI lineage: Bacteria > Bacillati > Chloroflexota > Chloroflexia > Chloroflexales > Chloroflexaceae > Chloroflexus > uncultured Chloroflexus sp. The sequence goes on along the minus strand of NZ_CALLJH010000030.1, from coordinate 31,979 downwards.
TCATACTGGACGAACATCACTGTCTACAGCGCGTGGCAAGTACCTTGCCGCGCGCTGTCAGCAATCGAGTGCGCTCGTGGTACTTCCGCTCTCACCATTTTTACCAGCAATGCTACCGCAAGTGCTCGCGTGCCCACAACGCAGCTTGGGTACGGTCACGCACGTTCAACTTCGCAAAAATGACACTGAGGTGGTTTTTGACCGTGCCGATACTAAGCGCAAGCCTTTCGCCAATCTCTTGATTCGTATAGCCCTGCGCCAACAGCAGCAGAATCTCGCGCTCGCGGGGAGTCAGCGCAATCGCCGGTTCAGCAACAGGCGGTTCAGCCGGCGGCGACGCAGCGGTAGCCAACTGGCTCAGACGCGGCAAGAGTTGGGCAGTAATCTGGGGGTGGATCAGTGCGCCACCGGCAGCAACCGTGCGAATACTCTCGGCCAGTGTGCGATGATCAACATCTTTGAGCAGATAGCCGCGCGCGCCAGCGGCAATCGATTGCAACACGCGCTCATCATCGTGGAAGGTAGTGAGCATAATCACCAGCGGTCGCGGGCCACGGGCAGCAAGCTGTCGCGTCGCTTCAACGCCGTCCATCACTGGCATCATCACATCCATCAGCACAACATCAGGATCAAGCTCTGCCACCAGCGCTAGTGCCTCACGACCGTTGCCAGCTTGCCCAACCACTTCAATATCCGCTTTCCGAGCCAGCAACGTTGCGATACCGGTGCGAATCAGCGGCTGGTCATCAACAATGAGGACACGTATCGTCATAGTGAAGCCTCATCTTCAGCCGGCAACACCAAGCGCAGCCGCCAGCCGCCTGCGGGCAACGGCCCGGCCTCAAGACCACCACCGAGCGCCTCGGCCCGTTCCCGCAACCCGATCAGACCAAAGCTGCCACTGCCCAGATCAACCGGCAGCAGCACGCGATCAGGACAATCGTTATTTGTGATCGTTACCACCACACAGCCGCCTTCAACCTTTACTTGCACGGTAATCGTGTCAGCGCGCGCATGTTTGCAGGCGTTCGTTAAACCTTCTTGGACAGTACGATAGAGACAATGAATAACCGGGGCTGCCAGATGATCAACCTCACCCTGTATGTCCAATTCCACCCGTGCGCGTGTACTTTGGGCACATTGCCTTGCCAACTGGCGCAAGGTTTCGGTCAGGGTTGCACCTACCGGAAGTTCAGCATCCACGACGGCCAACAAGCTTTGCCACGCGCTCCCCAATAATTCACGGCTATTCGCCAAATGATCGCAGGCCGCAGCCGGATCTTCGGCAGCTAATTCGGCAGCAACTTGCAACGTCAAGTTGATCAACACCAGTTTCGAGCCAAGATCATCGTGCATCTCACGCGCCAGCCGCGCCCGCTCCGCTGCCACAGCAATCTTATGCACCTCGTTAGCTTGTTGCTGCATCTCCGCTTCTAGGAACTTAACCTGTTGCTCGACCTGCTGACGACGGCGCAACTGATAGCGAGCCAACAACAACGGCGCACTCACCAGCACCATTGCCACCAGCAAGCTTACTGTTGTCGTTACGTCAAGTGCGAATGGCTGCCAAAAACTTACCACTATGAGGAGGAGTGGCAACACTGCTACGAACCTGAGCCATTGCAAGAGCGACAGCCGGCTCGCCATTTGCCATGCCACCAGCAACAACCCCCAGAGTAGCGGCAACAGATTGGTCATAGCCGCCATCAGCCCAATTGTCAGGGTTTGTGCCGCTAATCCCAGTTGGACAAAAACGGCATGCCGCACCTGTTGGGTGCATGCGCTGGTCACAATCAACAAGCCGCCGAGCGATAACAACCAGAGCAATGCCCCCAGCGACAAAGGGTGCGGTTGCAGCAACGCCAACCCCAACGACAACGAGACAAAGAGCGACGGTAACAGCCATGCCAGTATGTGATTCGGGCGCGGCGCGATCAAGGTCTCATCAATGGCGCCAGTCAGCGCCAGACGCGGCGGCGACTCGTCACTCCCCGACTGATAGCGTAAGGCCATCACCGTGGCCCGCAAACGCTCGATCGCGTTCGCCGCCGCCGCTCGTGGGACATCAATCACGGCCTGCACCCGGCCAAGGTTCGTCTGCGCCATCGCCAAAGCGGCGGTGACACTCTGCTCGGCATTCACCAACGCCTGCTGCACTTCACTCGCGAGTAGATGTAACAGGCGCTGCCGTTCTTCGCGTGCTGCACGCTGTTGCACATCGCGCAGAAAGGCAGATAAAGCGGCATAGCGTTGCTGCATCTGCTGCAACATTGCCTGCATCTGTTCGCTGCGATGCACGTGACGAGCGTAAATGAAGGCGGCAATAATCGCACACGTGGCCGGAAACGCAATCACAAGGTTGCTCTGCAACCAGCCAAGCAGGTCTTTTGAGAGCTGATAGCGTACAACGGCCCAAATGGCCCAGACCCCAACTGCCATGATCGCCCACACCCATGGCCGAAAGAGCATAATGCCCTGTAACACGAGCACAAGATAGATGTAGTCGATCAACGGCGCCGCCGTGAGCAGTTGCGCACCGGCTGCCGCCGCTAGTTCAAGACCAATCAACGCGAGTTGCCCCCACGTAGTCAAGACGCGCAGCGGGGTCAGCCATGCCAATCCCAGCATTACACCAAGACACGCCAGCATCCCGGCCAAACGCGGCCACTCGGCGCGCAACGTTGCATCACCCAGCGCGCTCAGCGCAACAACTAGCGTCACCAGCGAGAGCAAGATCAGAAATGCCAATGCAGTGCGCTGGTAACGCGATGTAACTGTTCGGATGAGTGACGGCATGCGATGGTTCATACTATGAGTGTATCACATCAGGCGAACAATCCGATCATCGCCCAATTGCCCGCCGTACCGCCGCTGCCACATCGAGAATGCCCGCGCCGGCGCCATTGCCAGCCCCGCACCGCTCGCTATCTGCGGCAGTGTAGGGCCGGGCGGTTTCGCGCAAGATGCGTTCGGTTGTCTCAATATCGCCAATTAGCGCCGGATTCGCCGACCAGAGCAGGGCTACTGCGCCAGCGACGTGCGGCCCGGCCATCGAGGTACCACTTGCTCGCGTATAACTTTGGTTGGGAAAGGCCGAGAGAATGTCTACCCCCGGTGCAACGAGATCGGGTTTGACACGCGCGCTGCCATCGCTCAGCACCGGGCCAACACTGCTGAACGGCGCGAGCCGACCATTAGCATCCACCGCCCCAACCGTGAGCACATCGTCGTAAATGGCCAATGGCGCGTTGAGCGAACTACACGCCGGGCCGTCATTGCCGGCGCTAGCGACAACAAATACTCCAGCCGCTCGCAGTGCACGTACTGCCGGTTGTAACGAATTAGGAGTGCAACCTTCAAGGTCTTGCGGGCACCCCCACGAGTTGTTCAACACGTGCGCCCCCCGGATGGGATCGCCGTCACGCATCGGATCGCCACTGGGTGGATAAGGTGCAAACAGAAATTGCATACAATCGAGGTAGCGCGGCGCATTACCAAGATTGCGTGCTAAATTGACACAAGCAATCCATTGGGCGTCCGGGGCAACGCCAACACTGTTTCCCAGCACAGTAGCTAGGGTGTGGGTGCCATGACCGCCCAGATCATACGGCGCGGTCGCTCCTGTCCATGGATCAAGCCAGTGGTACGTATGGTCAACACCATTGCCTAAACGACCAGCGTAGGCATCGCTCAATTCAGGATGGTCGACCTCGACGCCCGAATCGGCTTGACCAACGATAATCCCTGCACCACGCACACCCAGCGCCCATGCCTCTGGCGCACCTATCATCGTTAAATTCCACGGCGGCGAGTCCGGCGGCGGCTGATCACCCGTTGCCGGCGACGGCGCAACCGGCAATGGCCGCAGGTGCGGCGCCGGCATCACTGCTGCCACCTCTGGCCGGCTCTGCAACCAGAGGCGCAGCGGCAGATCAGCTTCAATTTCTAACGCATTGACAAGGTAATACGGCGTGTAGCGCACCCCAAGCCAATCGAGTGTTGCCCGTAGATCAGCCTGTGTCAGCTCGGCGTGGGCCGTGAGCCGCTGATACACGGCTATGCGTCGCTGATCGTAATCGGCAATTGTCGCCAACGTGCTCACATCAGTCTGATCGCGCAAGACCACGAACAGGCGGTCGCCCGTTGGTGCTGCCCGACCACCGCCGATGAGCAGCGCCAATCCGCCTACTGCAACGAAGCCGGCACCCACAGTATGAACTCGCTGATTCGCCACGAACAGTGCCACCGGCGTAGCCAGTAATGCTAACAAGGCTTGCCCGATAGCAGCTACGATCGCCAAATGAAACCCTTCGGGAAAACTGCTAGCAAGCAGGAGCGCCACCATGACATCAGGATCAGTGAAAGCTAACGGTACGCCAAAGAAGAATGTACCAAATAGTGCCGAGATCGGAGTCACAGCGGCCAGACCTGCCTGCCGACCGAGTGCCAGCCAGAGCCAGCCACCAGCCGGGGCGCAAAAGAGAAACATGGCTGCGGTATAATTCGGCCCTAATGTCCGACTTAGCAGCAACAACAAGAGGCTGAGCGCCGCGCCTTCGAGCAGCCATACCCTGAAGGAAACCTCAGCGCGCTGCCAACTGATGGGCGGTTGCCACGCCAGCACCTGCCCGCCAGCCCAACCCACAACCGCACCCAGCAATAACGCCAGTCCTACATCCAGCCACGAACCGGGTGCGCCAATCGCCAGCCATGGCAACGTCACCAGCAACCCTGTACTCACGGCAACCGGCGTCCACCTCCATTGCACTGGCTGGCGAATAAGCAGCATCAGAGCGAGTGCATAAAGCAAGCTGAGACCAAGCTGAGCTAACGCAATCAGTTGGCTTTCCGCCGAAGGTATCAAGGTCGTGAACGCGAGCATGGCCGGTAATGGCAGCGCCGCCAGCCAGCGCAGTGCCGCAGCGCGCACTACGCCGCGCGTCAGGCTGGCCCATAGCCCAAAAGCAATCAAGCCCACGATTAGGCTGATCCAGATCACAACTGCGCGGCCAATCCCCCCCGAATCGAACAGACCTACACCAATTTCTACCAGCCGCAAAACCCCGCCAATCCCTAACGCAACCACCATGATGACCGTTAGGAGGCAACCCTTTCCCCATGATATGCCGGTCTGCGGCGGCGTCCTGTCGAATGATGCCATAGCGATCCGTGTTATACTTTCCATAGATAGCAACGTTGCAACGTGTCCCCAACCCTGCGCGCAGGAGGATGATGTTCCATGGACGATCAATCGCTATCGGGCGTAGCTGATCGTAATCATACCATTGCCGGCAAAACAGACGATCCCGCCACCCCTGATGACAAACCGGGTCACGAATGCGGCGTGTTCGGCATCGTCGCCGCCGACGCTGATGTCGCCCGCCTAACCTTCTTCGGCCTCTATGCTCTCCAGCATCGCGGCCAAGAGAGTGCCGGCATTGCGGTGAGCAATGGTCGCAGCATTCGATACTACAAAAATATGGGGCTAGTGGCGCAAGTGTTTGATGAGGAGAAGTTGCGCCCGCTCAGTGGGTATATGGCGATTGGTCATACCCGTTATTCGACCACCGGTTCCTCGAAGCTCGAGAATGCCCAACCCTTCGTCGTCGAAAGCGCACTAGGGCCGCTGGCCGTCGGCCATAACGGCAACCTCACTAACGCCGCTTCGTTACGCCGTGAACTGTTGCAGCGCGGTGTCGGGTTGACCAGCAGCAGCGACAGTGAAGTCATCACCCAAATGTTGGCCGGTGGCGAGGGGCGAACGTGGGAAGAGAAGCTGAAGGTCTTTATGGTGCGTGCCCAAGGTGCGTACTGTTTGACCGTGCTCACCCGCGATGCGCTCTACGCGGTGCGTGATCCGTGGGGCCTGCACCCGCTCTGTCTCGGCCAGCTCGGCGAACAGGGCTGGGTGGTCGCTTCCGAGAGTTGCGCACTTGGCACGATTGGCGCCGACTTTGTGCGCGAGATCGAGCCGGGTGAGATTCTGAAGATTACCCTCGATGGGCCGCAAGTCATTGCCCGCCAACCCTCGCTGCACACCGCCGCCTGCCTGTTTGAATACATCTACTTCGCCCGCCCCGACAGTATGCTGCACGGCAAGGTGCTGCACGCCATGCGGGTGGCGCAAGGCCGTGAATTGGCCCGTGAAGCGCCGTGCGACGCCGATGTGGTGATCGCCGTCCCTGACAGCGCGACGCCGGCAGCGATCGGGTATGCGCAAGAATCAGGTATTCCGTATTCGGAAGGCTTGATTAAGAACCGTTACATCGGCCGCACCTTTATTCAACCCGATGACCGGCTACGCAAGTTGGGCATTGCACTCAAGTTCAATGCGCTAACCGATAATCTGAACGGTAAGCGAGTTGTGTTGGTCGATGATAGTATTGTGCGCGGCAATACTAGCGGCCCGATTGTGCGTATGCTGCGCGAGGCCGGTGCGCGCGAGGTGCATGTGCGCGTCTCATCGCCACCTATCCGCCATCCCTGCTTCCTCGGCGTTGATATGGCGACCTACCCCGAATTGATCGCCCATCGGATGACGATCGAGGGCATTCGCCAACATCTCGGCGCTGATAGCTTGGCGTACCTGAGCTTGGAAGGTCTGATCCGCTCAACCGGACGCGACCCTGACACCTTCTGTACCGGCTGTTTTACCGGCAACTATCCGGTTGAGATTGAGGTGGTCGATAAAGAGGTATTCGAGGTACGGTAGTGGCATAGCATCGCTATACCACTACTCGTCCCCTTCAATCCGCTCACGGTAAGCGGGTGGCTGGCGAAAGCGAGTCGCTTGCTCGAAGGAATACGCTAACCGGATCAGCATCGGTTCCGACCACGCCCCACCGATGAAGTTGATGCTCACCGGCAATCCAAACGCCCTCCCAGCCGGCATCGTCACCATTGGGTAGCCGGCCCGCGCTGGTAATGAGCTACTACCGCCAAGGTAGCGGTCGCCGCCAATCAGATCGATCGGCCATGCTAACCCGGTCGCCGGCGCTACGAGAGCATCGAGCTGCTGTTCATAGAGCACCGTATCCAGCGCCTTCCGCGCCTCATCGCGGCTAGCCACCAGCGCCTGTTGGTAAGCCGGATCGCCGAGATCACCCACTGCCATCGCTTGCAACAACAGCTCTTGGCCGAAGAAGCGCAATTCGCGCTCAGCATGCTGTTCGTTAAAGGCAATCAATTCAGCCAACGAACGCGGCGCCAGTGTGGTTGCTTGCGGATCAGGGATGCGCTCGGCGAGATACCGGTTCAACGTCGCCTTGAACTCGTAGAGCAGCACCGTTAGCTCAGCTTCACTGAACGCCAGTACCTCTTCCGATAGCTTCACCGGGTCAACGATATGCGCCCCAGCATCGCGCATTGCTGCCAACGCATAGTCAAAGGCCCGTTCGACATGGCGACCAAAGCAGGCAAAGCGATCGCTGCGCACCACCCCAATCCGCGCCCCGCGTAATGCATCGGCTTGCAAGCAGGTGCGGTAATCAGGGCGAACATGACCGGCTGCGGCTGCCGTTGCCGGATCACGCGGATCAGGCCCGGCGATGATGCCGAGTACGGTGGCAGCATCGGCGACGCAGCGGGCATGCGGGCCAACCGTATCCTGCGTAAAGCTGATCGGGATCACGCCGGCTCGGCTGGTTAGGCCGACAGTTGGCTTGATCCCTACCACACTACATAGCGCTGACGGACACGAGATCGAGCCGTCGGTTTCGGTACCGAGCGCGGCGACGCACATACTGGCCGCAACCGCAATTGCCGACCCCGAACTCGACCCACAAGGGCTGCGCGTGAGCACATACGGATTACGCGCCTGCCCACCGCGCGCACTCCATCCGCTCGACGACGCGGTGCTGCGGAAGTTGGCCCATTCGCTCATATTCGCTTTGCCCAAGATCACTGCTCCAGCCGCACGTAAGCGGGCCGCAACCGTCGCTTCCGCCGCCGGACGCGAGCCGAGCAGAGCAAGCGATCCAGCCGTCGTAGCCGTATCGTCAAGCGTGTCGATGTTGTCTTTGAGCAGAATTGGAATGCCGTGTAATGGGCCGCGCGGCCCACGTGTATCACGTTCAGTATCAAGCGCGATCGCCGTTTCGAGTGCCGACGGGCTGACCTCAATGACGGCATTGAGGCAAGGTCCTGACCGATTGAGGGCTTCGATCCGCTCGAGACAGGCCATCGTCAGCGCTTCAGCGCTGAGCGCACCACGCTCCATCGCTGTCTGGAGATCGGCAATCGTGGCCTCGTAAGCAATAGATCCGATCGAGCTGGTTGGATCGCTAGTCGGCATAGGTTCCTCCGTATGAGGGCAACAACCCTGTTGCTCCTTACCGCTCTGCTCTTTCCCACTAACGCAACATCTCTCAAGTAGAGACGTTGCAATGCAACGTCTCTACAATGCAACGTCTCTACACAGTCACAGGCATATCGCCAATCTACCTACAAGATTTTGATCGGAGTTAACAAACCGGGCCGTTCACGATTGGCCGCTTCGATTGCCTCGGCGGAACCTAAGACTGCCACCTGTCCGTGATCACGCAATGCCGCCGCTGCTTCGGCAAAAGCCACGAAATCAGCCGGCGTGGTTGCCAACACCTCATCGCGGATCTGCTGGCGATACTCATCGCTCACGCCCGTCAAGTAGCGCACCAGCGCCGTGTAGCCCTTGGCATCCGGCAACTGGTAGGCATCCATATCGCCGATCGTGCCGATAATCGCCCGTTCAACCGTCACCGGATCGAGCGCCGTCTCTTGCAGGAAGGCCGCCATCTCGTCATACACATCGAGCGTGCGCAAGAGGTTGGGATCACGGTACGAGGTTGTGATGAACAAGCCGGTGCTGCGGTCGTAGTTGCCGCCGGCGCCATACGCCCCTCCCTGAATGCGGATGCGGTCGAGCAGGTAGTCAATGCGCAGATGGCGCAGCACGACCATTGCTGCACCGCTTGGCCGAATACCTAGCGCGTGGAGATTAACCCCTTTTGCGACGTAGTTCACCTGTGCTGGGATGATCAATCCCTCGCCACCATCAACGCTCCGCACCGGCCAATGTACCGACGTGTAAGCGGCGTCTGGCAGCTCAGAGAGGAAGGCGGTCAGCATAGGCAACACAGCCTGCTGGTTATCGGCATCAAGGGTGAGATTCGCCACCAAGCCGCGTCGGTTGATCAGCGCTGCCCGCACCGCCTCGAGATCGGCCAGCACGCTCGGCCAGTCATGCTGCACCCGCTGCTCAAGTTCGCGCAGGAAGAAGATCGCAGAGACGCCACCCATCTGTTCGTCGGCCCACTCAGCCGGGGCAAAGCGGGCGGCGAGGCGCTGACGCGCATACGCATTTCCCGCCGGCACCAGTGATGATTCCTTGTTGGCGCGTGCGCGCAGCACGATCTGGCGGAAGCGTTCGCGGTTGTCGAGATTCACCGTCAGCAGAATCTCGCGCAACAGCCGCAACAGCTCGATCGTTTGGGCGACAGTGCTCTTGCCGCGCACGATCAGGCGCCCTACTGGTGCTGCGGTCACAATGTCGGTGGCCGTCATCGTGGCTGCATAAATACCACCGGTTTCCCGCCCGATCCGCTGCAATAAGCGTACAAAATCGGATGTCGCCGTACCCATCTCGGTCAAGGCGCGGGCAAAGAGCGGCACGTAGGGCAAGAGGTGTGACGGCAAGGCCCGCAGATCAAACGCGAGATCGAGGTAAACAATTCCGTTGGTAAACAAATTGTGGCGCAACAGACGCACCCCGCCCCGCTCGTCAATCTCGGTCGGGATGTGCTTGACAGCGCGGTCAAGATCGGCGAGGCGCAAGGTGGGGATGGCGGCAATTGCTTCCGGCGGATCAGGCATCTGCTGCCACTCGGCCAGCGCCTGCGTCTCGGCGATCAGCGCCGCACGCTTGGCGTCGTCGAGGGTCGCGGCGAAGGCGTCGATCCGAGCCTGCTCGGCTGCGGCCAAGCGCGCTGCGTGTTCAGGGTCGGGCCGCAGGGTCACGCGGGTGCGGTGTGGATTGTCGAGCAGCAGCTCGCGGATGAGGCGCTCGAAGAGGCGTTCGCCACTTGCCACCATCGTGCGCACTGCCGCCAACGGCGCCTCGAATCGTAACGGCGCAATCGGATCATCGTCGTAGAGCCACGTGCCCAGCGCGCGCAGCATCAGCACCAAGCCACGTGGGAAGCTGCCGGTGTTATTCTCGCGCAGACTGAACTCAAAGGTGTTGAATGCCGCCGCAATCGTCTCGGAATCGATCCCTTGCTCGGCGAGATCGGTCAGTGTGCGCAGGATGACCTCTTCAACCTGTGCGGCATTGGCCGGATCAATTCCCTTCATTCCTACCGAGAAGGTTTGCTGAAGCAAATCGCTCTCGTACCCGCCGACCACCTCTTCGCCCAACCCCGAGTCGATCAGCGCCTTACGCAACGGAGCCGCCGCGTTCCCCAACAGAATATAGCTCAGCAACTCGCGCGCCATCAACACTGTCGGGTCACGATTATCGTCAATCAACCAGTTGAGCATTACCATGCCCTTCTGGTTGTCGCCATCGGCGCTAAAGGTGTACTCAAACTCGCGCGGCGCGCTAAAACGGGTCTGTGGCTCGATGTGCGAAGGTGGATCGATCCGCTCAAACTGGCTAAGATACTCGTCGAGCTTGCGCAGCCGCTCTTCCGGCGGGTCGTCGCCGTAGAAGAAGATACGCGCGTTCGAAGGGTGGTAGAGCGTCTCGTGGAATCGCTTGAACGCCTCGTAGGTCAAATCGGGGATCACCTGCGGATCGCCACCCGACGAGTAGCCGTAGGTGGTGTCGGGGAAGAGCGACTGCTGAGAATAGCGGTAGAGCAGGCTATCAGGCGATGAATAGGCCCCCTTCATCTCGTTGTACACCACACCCTTGATGGTGAGCGGCGCATCAGGCGCCGGCAGCTCGAAGTGCCACCCCTCTTGCTTGAGCACTTCGGGCGTGATGCGCGGGAAGAAGACCGCGTCGAGATAGACATCAACCAGATTGTAGAAGTCTTTCAGGTTGGTGCTGGCTACCGGATAGGTCGTTTTATCCGGGTAGGTCATCGCGTTGAGGAAGGTATGCACCGATCCCTTCACCAAGGTGAAGAAGGGGTCTTTAACCGGATATTTGCGCGATCCGCAGAGCACTGAGTGTTCGAGAATGTGGGCAATGCCGGTTGAGTCGCGGGGCGGCGTGCGGAAGGTAATGCCAAAACATTTATTTTCGTCGTCGTTTTCTAACGAGAGGAGTTCAGCGCCAGTCTTAAGATGGCGATACAGGCGAGCGCGCGTATTAAGTTCGGGGATGAACTCATCACGCAGCAGCTCAAATCCGTGCAAGTTCGTCATGACAACCTCGTCTGGTACAATAGGTACGGAGAGACTTATTGAATATTGTACCAGAAGCCTTTGCGCAATGACGAGCGAACATCAATCGGTTTCGATCATCTGCACAGTGCGCGATGAAGCTGATAATATCGCCGCGCTGATTGATTCAATGCTGGCCCAAACCCGCGCCGCCGACGAGATTGTGATCAATGATTGCCAGAGCGTTGATGAAACGCCGGCCATCGTCGCCGCTTACGCTGCACGCTACCCGCAGATTAAATTGGTGCGCGGTGGGCACAACATCTCGTCGGGCCGCAACAACGCCATTCGTCATGCCCGTGGCCCGATTATCGCGAGTACTGACGCCGGGCTAACCCTCGATCCGCATTGGCTAGCGCGCATCGTAGCCCCCATCGAGGCAGGAGAAGCCGATCTGGTTGGCGGCTTTTTCCACCCCACTCCCCGCTCACTCTTTGCATTGGCGCTCGGTGAAACCAATTATCGCCGCAGCAGTGAGATCGATCCGGCAACCTTCCTCCCTTTCGGCAAATCAATGGCTTTTCGGAAAGAGGTTTGGGAAGCTGTTGGCGGGTTCCCCGAATGGGCCAGCCACTGCGAAGACCTGCTGTTTGATCTAGCGGTTGAGCGCGCTGGCTTTCGCCGCGTCTTCACCCCAGAAGCGGTGGTCCATTTCGCGCCGCGATCCACGTTACGTGCCTTCATTCGCCAGTACTATTTCTATGCCCGCGGCGACGGGCGGGCCGGGTTGTGGCCCAAACGCCATGCTTTGCGCTATGCGGTGTATCTTGCGCTCAGCGGTCTGTTGGGAATCGCGATCAGCCAGCCGCACCTGCGTGCGCTGGTGGGGGCGCTGGTTGGGTTGGGGGTGGCCGCCTACACCCACGCCCCCTATCGCCGGCTCTGGCCCAAGTTGCGCGGGAGACCGTTCGGCGAACGGCTAGCCGCGCTGGTGTTGGTACCACTGATCAGGCTGGCAGGTGATACAGCCAAAATGATTGGCTATCCAGTTGGGGTCTGCGAGCGCCGCAAACGTCATGCCTCTGCGAAATGATAACGGGGCGATGCCTTGCATCGCCCCGCGCCGTTTATGAAGTGACTGCGGCTTGGCGTTGGCGATGTTTGAACAGCCTGATGAGCCGGTCAATGATCACGACAACGATCGTGATAAGACCGATCTTGATCAACGCCTCGCCCAACTCACCGGCGTTCGCCAATGACGGCGCTTCGTTGATACGATGCTCGCCGCGACCGGCCAATGCGCCGTTTTCCCGCTCGCCGCTAAAGATGACCGCACTGCGCTCGCGCCCGCGACCCCCCTCTTCACGCGCCGCCACCTGCGTCACCGGTAGCAGATGGTTCACTCGCAGCCAGTTGAACCCCATCGCCACCAATACTGCCACACCAACAATGATCAAGATGCGTCCGAGTGTTTTCATTGCCGCACCTCCTCTAGCTGCGCCACCGCCGGTTGGCGAGTCGGTTTGCGCAACGGCCAGATCCGGCGGAACATACCTACAATCCAACTCCAGTGAATCGCGACGTGCAAACCGAGAATGATCACCGTCAGATCCGACGCCTGCCGGTGAAGGATTTCGAGCGTGCGATCGCGCGGCAGCGTGATCCCGAACAATGGCAACGCTTCACGCGACATCAGCACGCCGGTAGCAACCGTGATGGTAAAGGCGAGGAACAGCAGCGCATTGAGTAGATAGTTCAAACGCGACCGCCATATTGTCTTGGCAAACAGCCGCTTGCCGATGGTAACGATCCATTGCCAGTGCAGCAGCAAATGGGTGATGATCATCCCAGCCAACGCCAAACTCAACCACTCGTGGATAGCTAGCCCGCTGAAGCTGGGGGCAGTAGTGATGAGAAAGGCGATGAACATAACACTGTCAATCAGCAAATGGTTCCAGTTTTGGGGTCGTTGTTTCATAGGATCCTCCTGCCAAACTCGCTCTTCCTACACTCAGTGTAAGAAGCAGATATGAAGAAGTTGTGGAGGGGCCTTGGTGAAGATGATGAATATCTTGCCTATGAACAAGTATCATGGGCGAGTGGTTCTTTCGCGCCAATCTGTGTACGCAGACCTTCTGCGCTGAACGCATGCAACGCTCCATGGCCGGCTAATATAGGCTTGGAGCGGTCTATGTGCGCTCAGCAGCGGCTTGAGTTCGCTTTGGTACGTTCATACGCTCACCGGTTATCCACATCGCACAAAAAAGAGCGCTCCCCAAAAGCCTGCGAGCAGCCTCTTATGTACTGGGGCAAAAAACCGGAGCGAGACCAAAGGTGTCTCGCTCCGGTTTACGATAATTTTCCTAATCGGCGATGAGCGTTGGATCTATGCCAGCCATCTAATCTCTGCGCATCGGTAGCATGCAGTGTACGCCGCAGCGCGTTGTGCTGCTCCCCTCCGTACCCCGCTGCTTCCGTGGGAAGATTGTTTTAGCGCGTCTTAATCCCAAAGGGCAGATACAGCGGGCAGAAACCGATCGCGCTAGTGGCCAGAAACACCACCGCCAGAATGCCACCAATCCATGCCAACGCCCCGCTTAGCACACCGGTGACAATCATCAATCCGAGCAAGAGCGCAATCACCACCCGCGCAATCCGATCAACGTTTCCCATATTCGGAGTCATTATCCCACCTCCTCGTACCGTTGTTCTTATCATGCCTACTTCTCTGTTATAGCAGATTCATCCGCTTTGATCAGTGACAAAGTCACATTGCTGAGCATGGGTGCGACCATCTCATCGAGACTATTGCTTCAAGCCAACGCTGCGGTCTAGTCAACCCCTTACAAGGCTGGGGCCAGTCGAGCAGCACACTATCCATTGCCCAGAATCTGTCTAATCGTCTCTTGTTTGTGGTATTGTATGCCAGTACGTGCAGCTATGGAGAGCATCAGATGCGGATTTTGTTCATCACTGGCGAATATCCACCACAACCGGGAGGTGTCGGTGACTACACCCAACGATTGGCCCAGACGCTTGCGTCCACTGGGTATGAGGTTATGACGCTGACTGCAGCGCAGGGCCGTTGGCGACTATGGCAGGCTACGAGCAGCGGCGACAAAGCACTGCCAACACCACGGAACGGGGCAAGTTGGCGGCTACTTGCCGCCGTTCGACTGGTCAAGATCGTGCGCCGATTACGACCTACGTGGTGCCATATCCAGTACCAGACTGGTGCCTACAACTTACAGATCGGCGTGAATATGCTGCCGCTATTGCTACGTCGGACAGGCATTACAACCGCTATCACGTATCACGACTTGCTGCCACCGTACCTCTTCCCCAAAGCTGGGCCAGTGCGCAATTGGGTAACATTGCTACCGGCACGCTCGGCCACGGCAGTTGTAGTCACCAACCCTGAAGACGAAGCCACCCTGCGCGCTGCCGGTATTCAACCTCGTCTCATCCCGATTGGCGCCAATATTGAACCATCGCTCCCACCGGATTACGATCGCGATGCGTGGCGCACATGCCTCGGTGTGACTGCCAACGAAGCGCTCATTGGCTATTTTGGCCTGTTGTCACCGGGCAAGGGGATCGATCTGCTCATCGACGTGGTCGCCAGTCAACCAGATTGGCACCTGCTGATTATCGGTGGCGGCGCTACCTCGCCGACCGATCGCACTTACGCCGAT
The DNA here is from genome assembly GCF_938091255.1 of uncultured Chloroflexus sp. Taxonomy (NCBI): domain Bacteria; kingdom Bacillati; phylum Chloroflexota; class Chloroflexia; order Chloroflexales; family Chloroflexaceae; genus Chloroflexus; species uncultured Chloroflexus sp. The sequence continues at coordinate 16,977 of NZ_CALLJH010000030.1, read as the reverse complement.
TCGGTGCAGCAACGCCTTACAATGACCGGTCTGCGCCATCGGGTGATCGTCACCGGTCACGTCACCGCGACGCAGGTCTCGGCCTACCTGAGCGCCTGCGATGTGATCGCGCTACCGTTCCGCGACGGTGCATCGTTGCGGCGCGGCAGCCTCTTGGCGGCGCTTGCGCATGGCTGCGTCATCGTTACCACACCGCCTGCTTCGGCAGCTACCGCCGCCGCTCTGACCGGGGCAGTGCAATTTGCTGCCGCCCAACCTGATGCCTTTACTGCTGCGATCAGCGCTTTGCTGGATAACCCGGCCGCGCGCACTCGCCTCGGTGAAGCGGCTCGTGCCGTCGCCCGTCGGTTTGATTGGCAACTGATTGCAGCAGCCCATAGCGAGATGTATCAGGCGTTGAGATAGCAGGCGACTTCGTCTACATCGAAGAAGGTGTACTTCCACGCATCACTGCATCACGTAAATCGCGCGCAACACTCATGTCATGCAATTCGATGCCCAGCCCGATAATGGTCTGTGCCACCTCAGGACTAACCCCGATCAATGTCAGCCGCGCCCCTAACAACCGCACACTACGCGCTAGCGCAACGAGGCTGTGAGCCGCCGCTTGATCAACGAAGGGCACCCCGGTGATATCAACCAACAACGATCGCGCCCGCTGTTGTTCGATCGCGTGCAGAGCGCGCTGCTGAGCCAATGCCAGCCGTTCGCCATCGAGCATACCGATCAGCGGCATGACTAGCGTATCATCACGAACTGCTAAAATCGGCACGCTCAAGTCACGAATTTCACGCCGTTGTCGCTCATTTTCGGCCAACGCCGCAGCTAACGCTGCCTGTCGTTGCTCACTCTCTGCTAACGCTGCTTGCAAAGCCGCAGTGCGCTCGGCGACGCGTATTTCAAGCGCCTGATTCGCTTCAACCAACTGTTGCGCTAAACCCTCAGCCTTCATTTGCGCTGTCGCAGCAACCTCGATCGCCCGCTGCACGCTGCGCGTCCCTATGCTAGCAATCAAGCCGCAAACCACCGTTAGCAAGATGCCGACAACAACGATCTCACCAGCTGAAGGCGCTACTTGCGGCCGCATCGAGACCCCGAACCATTGGCTGACCATCCCGACAATGCCAGCCCCAGCCGCAAACACAACGTGGCTCTCGCGGCCAATGACCGCAGCCGTTACCACAGCAACGACCGCAAAGATCGGTACAAGCCCTATCTGACCGGTACCAAAGGGAATCACCGCAAAACTGACCACAAGGATAATGATCAAGCCTATAGTGGCCTGATCTACCCATCCGAGTCGAGCAACTACGATGATAGCTACAACAAGAGCAAGACCGAATAGGTTAGCGATTAATTGCGGTAAGGGATCAGGCTGAATGAGGACTAAGGGGATCGACAGTACCGACATCACAACTAACACCACCCCAATGATCAGCAGATTTCTGCCTCGCCGTTGCAGTTCGGCGTCAGAGGTGGGTACGGCGAGAAACCAGTTCCATAGTGATGAGAGCATATACTGCCATATCGGGTACGGAAGTCTATGTTTCTGCCGGTATTGTAGCACATTGAATCAACGTATCAAATGTACAGGCTGCTCGCTTCATCGGCGAGAAAAGATCGTACCAATCTCAGGACCTCTGCCGGCCTTTGTTCAGGAAACCAATGCGGATTATCGGTCAGATGCACAACGCAGTCAGGACGCTGCCGCAACGCTTGTTCAAACCCAGCGGTAGCGGCAATCCGGTCAAGTGGGCTACGGATGAAGAGCACTGGGAAGCGAATATCGGTGAATGGTGGTTGTTGTCCATAACCGGCCAGTCGCCACGGCAACCGAGCCAACGTCAACGGCCAGTCCCAGTAATGAAAGCTGTCATAGGCAGCCTTATCTGCATCTGGGGCGCGATAGCCGCCGGCTATCAGTGCCGCTGCGGTAAGGAATCGCGCTGGCGGCAGATAATACGGCAAGCCAAACAACACCCCATACAACCACCACAATGCCCCTACCCCGTGTTCGCCAACATCGTAGCGGAATGACGATCCAACTGACAACGCGACCATCCGCTCGATAGGGAGATCGGGCCGTTGCCGTACCCGCATCCACGTAAAGGTCGCCCCCCAATTATGGGCAATAATCGTCACTTTGTCGGTTGGGCTAGCCGCAATTACCACATCGATGAGCGCCGCTACTTCACGCGCCAATCGCCCGTGCCACAGATCGTGCAATGACGGCCAATTTGGATTGGTGCGCCGGTTCGGTAACACGATGGCATAGATACTCCGTCCACGCAACCAATCCTGCTCACGTTCGGCTGGTGTGATGTAAGCGTCGTACATCTGCTCGGAGTCGGGAAATCCGTGCAGCAAGAGCAACGGACTACGCCGACTGGCCGGTTCGTGATGAATACGTCTCAGCCGGCAGCGTAGTTGCCGCGCCGGTGGCCGGTGGAGCGCATCCCAAAAAGTTGGAAACGGTGATGGTGGCATAAAGCGCAGCTAACTCCTTTCCTAACTGAATGATATTCATCATTCCGAGCCAAGAGCGCAACCCGGGTCGCCTACTCCTCAACCCTCAATCAGTTCCCGCCGCCAATTGGCGGGTCTGCTGTCCCCACCACATAGCCGCGCTTAGCGGCGCTAAACTGAGCGTAGCGCCAATCAGACAGAGGATCAGATAGCCAAATCCGGCCAAAATAAACCCGCTACTCAGACTACCAAACGCCGATCCTAGATTGACCAGCAGATCACTCGCCCCCTGCACCGCACCGCGTTCGGCAGGGGTAATAGCGTCGGCCAACAATGACGATCCGGCGATGTAGCAAAAGTTCCATCCCAATCCCACCAAAAACAACCCCAAGGCCAGCCACGGCGTCAGCAGCGACGCCGGCGCAATCAGCGCCCCTGCAATCAACATCAGCGCGCCGAGAACGATGGTCAATGAACGGCCAAGCCGATCAGCGATCCGGCCGGTGAACATTGACAGCCCAAACATGCCAAAGGTGTGAGCGCCGATCACCAGCGAAATACTGTCAAGGCCATGGGCATGGTGGCTCATGTGGAGTGAGGTGACACTCATCACTAACACCATGACAACCTGACCAAGCACCATGCTCACCAACCCCGCCCGCACTAGCGGCAGGCGCAAGATGGCGCGCAGCGAGCGCGCCGGCACGGCTAGGGTGGGCGAGGATGTGGTCGCCTGTGCCGCCACCCGCAACGCTAGCACGCGCGGATCAGGACGTAAACCGAGAAACATGATCAGCGCCGCTAGTGCGAACAATAGTGCGCCGCCAAACATTGGCCCGGTGAGTTCGGGCAATCCGCTCGCCGCCGCGAACTGGCCCAACGGCCCTACTAACAACGGCCCCCCCACCGCACCAATCGTCCCCGCAAAGACAATCGTGCTGATCGCACCCGCCCGTCGATCGGGCAGCACCGCATCAGCCGCCGCGTAACGGCTCTGGTCAATAATCCCGCGCGCCATCCCAACCAGAAATAGCCCGCCTAAGAAGAGCAAAAATGAGTGGCTGAGCACGGCGATCCCATCGACCAGCATCCCTGCCAAACCCAACAACATACCGGTGATAAGGCCGGGCCGGCGGCCAAACCGCTGCATCGCCCTGCCAGCAGGATAGGCCGACAGCGCCGCGCCGGCGAGCATCAGCGTTGCCGGTAAGCCAGCCAGCGCGTCATTCCCGCTCAGTCGAGCGCCGGCAATTGCATTCACCGCAATGTTCGCGATAACCGCAGCCGATGCTAAACTCTGCGTCACAAATAAAGCGCCGATAATCCGGCGCATGGCAGCGGCGTGGTCGAAAGCGATCTCAGACATGAACGGATCTCCGTGCGTGGGTTGCAGCGAGAATCGGTACTGCTCTGTATCATAACAGATTTTTGTCTTATCAAGTAATCACAGCACTCAAACGGTAGCCGCCAAAAACAGGTTGGCATAGCGGTTGTTGTGTCTATGCACAGTCCGCTCGGCCATATCAGCAAATTATAGCGGTCAAAAGCCCCAAAAAGCTCAACTCATGGCATCATTGCATATTGTAGGGGCGCGGCACGCCGCCCCCTTCCGGGGGGCAAAAGTCTCAAAAAGCTCAACCTCATGGCATCATGGTGTGGCATACGTATCTGCCAACTCATAGCCCATACAAGAGACAGATCGATCGTTCGTCTCTCCTAACATTCGCCATCTCTGTATTTTCTCAGCGAGTCACTATGCGTCTCTTTCGCCGTTTCCAACTGATCATCGCCCATCTTTCGGCCACTCGTCCCGGCGCATGGTTTGTGCGCACCTGTGTCCAGCCCCTCGACCGCCTCGTGCTCCAACTGACCGGTGGGCGGATGGGGATTGTTTCGTTCGTCTACCCAACACTTACTCTGATCACCACCGGCGCACGCAGCGGCGCGCAACGGCGCACACCGTTGCTCTTCTTGCCTGACGGCAATCGGATTGTGCTGGTGGCATCGAACTTTGGCCGTAATCGCCATCCCGACTGGTATTACAACATGCGTGCTAATCCGCAGGTACAGGTGAACATCTACGGTCACACCTTTACCTGTTGGGCGCGCGAAGCCACCGGCATCGAATATCTCGAACTGTGGGAACGGGCTGTGCGCTACTATCCCGGCTTTGTCGCCTATGCCCGCCGGGCCGGGCGGACAATACCGATCATGGTGCTCGATATTAATACGCCCACATAATGACGAGCGGCGTAAGCAATCCTTCGATGAGCGCCGCCACCAACACCAACGGCACAATCAGCAGTAGCCAGACCTTCGTCGCTTGGGCGATTGCCCAAAGTAGGTTCTCGCCCACGGTAAACTCTCCCGGCGCGGTGAGCAATGCGGCACCCATGCGCAAGCCTAACGCGGCGCTGAGCAAAAACGTGGGCAGCTCGATGATGCCGTGCGGCAACAGATACGCAACAAGGAAGGTCAACGGACTATCAAGCCCGACCCCGCCGCGTTCGATCAGCCGCCCACAGACATAGCCAATCTGAGCAAAGACCGTCGCCGGCACGAGGAAGGGAAATACGCCAAGACTGAACGGCGCGAGTAGATTAGAGAGGACTGATACCCGTATGTTGTTGAGAAACACAAACAGTGCCAACCACAGCGATGGCGCTGGGCCGGTCGCAATCTGATCAAGCATCCGCTCGACTGGCGGCAACACCCACGTTGCTGCCTTCCCAAAACCAAAAACACTTCCCCCCACTGCGGCCAACCCACTGACCGCCAATGGTAAACGTAATTCGCGCAGCAACGCTGGTAGCTCGTAACGATAGAAGCGTTTCGGCGAAAACGGCAACCCAGCGTAGGCATAAAGCGGCGTCCCCGCCGGGTGGTACTCGTTGAAGAAGCAGCGAAAGACCGACCAGAGCCGGCGTAAGCCCATCTCTTCACGGCTGCGCGAAAAGATCGCAGCGCGCTGAAAGGTTTGCAACCCGCTCCGTAAAAAGGCCATCGCCACGACCACTAACGCGAGCATCGCCAGCCAGATGACATCAAACCGGCGGGCAATGAAGTAAGGCGCTTGAATTTGCAACAGCACCGTCGTCGGCAACAAAATCCCCGACGCAAGCAGCGACGCCTCGCGTATACTGCCGGCGTGGATCGAGAGACTCACTGCGCCGGTTACCAGCACGACCGCTACAGTAATGGTGAGCAATCCCATTTGTCCCAGCAAAGCTAGTGACATTCCATCGGCATACATGGCGGGAAAATTTACCGCCACCAGCCCGTAGAAGAGGTACTGGGTGATGAGAGCAGTGACCAGCGGAATCAGCAACGTACCGACCAACTTGCCAAGAAAAAGTTGGCGATCTGAAATGGGCGCTGCACAGAGCGCTTCAAGCGTATTGCGTTCACGCTCCCCTACAAACGACTCAAGCGCCGCCACCAGCGCAAAGCTAATCGGCACAAAGCCGGCCAGCACGCCGCCAAACGGAATCAGCGGCGCAAGCGTCAACGGGTCGTCGAGCTGAGGAGAGATCGCGTAAATCGCTGCGGTCAAGCCGGTAGGCATCAAAACGGCTAGAAAACTCAGCAACCCTACCGAACGCCAGTCACGGGTAATCTCTATCAACTCACGTCGGGCAACGATCCAGATCGATCCACCACCAAACCACTCGATCTGACGGCGCGTTCGTGCACGTTGCCCAAACCAAGGTCGTCGAATCTGCTCGCGGGCCAGCAGCTCTTCGCGACTAAACGAGCGCATCCCGATTTGCACCAATAGCAACACGAGCACGCTTAGACCCAACCAGATTGCCAGTACCACCTCCCACCGATCGCTGACAATGAAAAATGCAATGAGTTGCACGACCAGCGCCATCGGCACCAAAATCAGGCTCGACAGCAGACTTGCCGCGCGAACAGTTATGACATGTGACGAGATGATCACTGCGCCACTCACCATTACTAGCGCCATCGTAACGACCAATGCCAGCAACAGCAACAGCCGCAGCGGTTGAAGCGCGACAGCGGCCACATCTGAGGCAAACAGTTGCAAGAGCATGCCAAACACCAACTGGCTGAGTAAGGCACCGAGCAGTGGCAGCGCCAGCGCCGCCGTCAGTTTGGCGAGGTACAGTTGGCGATCGCCAAGCGGCATCGCCAGCAACGTTTCGAGCGTATTGCGCTCGCGTTCGCCAGCAAATGACTCGAGCGCAAGAATCAGCGAGAAGCCGGCTGGCAAAAATCCCACCAACAGAATGGCAAACGGAATAATCTGAATTGCCAGATCAACTTGGCCGACAAAACGAATGAGCACCAATGCCGCTGCTGCCACCAGCGCCGGCAGCGCGAGGGAAAGCAGAGCAATTGGCGTCAGTAAGCGCCAATCGGTCAACGTATCACGCAACTCGCGCCGGGTAATGATCCACCACGCCGGCAACGCGCGCGAGGGAGAGCTGATGGTAGTAGGCTGGGAGAGTGAGAATCGTTTCATGACTATCACCTGCTCTTTCCCGTCGGTGCTGCTTCATCCTCGGCCACAATCCGCAGGTAGAGGTCTTCCAACCGGCGTGGTTGTTCAGAAAGGCTATACACCTCAATCCCCGCCTCAATGAGCCGGTTCAAGATCACCGGATTCAGCAACTGCGGCTCGGCGGTCTGCCACACTAACCGGTTATTGCCCACCGCCTCTGCCGCCACCAGATGACGCGCGATTGCCAATGCTCGGTCTTGATCGACTGGCCGGGCCAAGGTCAGTTCAAAAGCCGGATCGCCGAGCAATTGACGGCTCAGTTCGGCGAAGGGGCCAGCAGCGATAATCTGGCCACCGCGAATAATCGCGATTCGGTCTGCCAACTCTTCCGCTTCACTGAGATTGTGGGTGGTGAGCAGAATACTACGCTTCGCACCGCGTAACTCGCCGATCGCATCGCGCACCGTGCGTGCGCTCTGCGGATCCATGGCGGTCGTTGGTTCATCGAGGAACAGCACCGGCGGATCGTGGATCATCGCGCGGATGAGCGCCATCTTTTGCCGCATGCCCTTGGAAAAACTCTCTAAGTTGCGGTCACGCACTTCCCACAGGCCAAATTGGCGCAAGAGCGCTTCACTGCGCTGGCGACACTGAGTGGGGTCAAGGCCAAGCAGCGCGCCAAAAAAGGCCAAATACTCAAGCGCCGCCATGCGTCCGTACAAACCGGGATACTCGGTTAACAACCCAACCATCCCGCGCACCCGTTGCGCCTCGCGCACCACATCATAGCCGCAGATCCGCGCTTGCCCGCTGCTCGGCGGCAAAATCGCCGCCAGCATCCGCACCGTGGTCGTCTTGCCAGCGCCATTTGGCCCTAAGAGGGCAACCAGTTCACCCGGTTCGACGACTAGATTGAGGTCGCGCACGGCGACAAAATCACCGAATTGCTTGCTCAAATGGATGGCTTCGATCATATTGGGCCTAGTGTCGATACAAAATAAATAGCGTGCGTTGCGCACGTAGGTATTGTATACCGGTTTCATTACCAACCGGTAGGCGCATACCGATGTTCGCCCCTACCGTGGATGGTGTAACTTAGGTATACTTCATAGAGACCCTATCACTTCATTAGGAGCATCACATGGACGAACCGCAGCGCAGCAATGACTCAGATATGGGCAACCAACTGACCTATTGGAGCATTGCCGGTATTACGGCACTCCTTTGCTTTGCGTGGCTGCTCACTGGCAGTTTGGTGCTGACGCTGATCATCATTGTGCTTGGGTTGCTCCACCTAGCGCAGTTCTTCCCCGACGCCGAAGCCATTGTGCGCGCCGATCCGATCCTGCTCGCGCTGCGCCGGTTCTCGCTCCTAATCGTGCTGTTTATTACCGTGATCGCGATTGCTATCCGTTACATTCGGTTGTGAAATTTAGACGTTTTGCACAAATCATGCAGCGTTTCAGTTGTTGAAACCATCCAATTCCTCTGCTATGATGCGAACAGAAAGCCATCGCATGTGATGGTTGCCGCTAGTTTCAGCGGAGAGCTAGCCGGTGGTTGCAATGCAGCAGCACGGAGGAAGCGATGGAAGTGCAAGGTGTCTTAATTAGCTTGATTGGGTGGGCAGCGACGGCAGTGCTGGCGCTGGGAACGCCGCGGCTGTCGGTCATCGAACAGCGGGCCGTCATCGTCTGTAGCTGGCTAGTGTGGATGATACCCGGTTTTGGGTCGTTTGTGCGCAGTGGCGCTATCACAATTGATGCTGCCGCACTCTATATTGGGGTCTCGACAGTGCTGTTGGGCGTATTGCTGCTCATCGGCATGCGCGGACGCAAGCGCGCGCGGTAGGGTAGTAGTGGCACAGCGCCGCCGTGCCCGCAGGCACAGCGGCGTTACCGAATCAATTATGCATCGTAGTACATCATGAACTCATACGGGTGCGGGCGCAACGCCAACCCAACTGCCTCTTTGCGCTTGGTCTCGATGTAGGCTTCGAGCAGGTCGGTGGTAAACACGCCGCCCTTAAGCAGGAATTCGTGATCCTGCTCGAGCGCATCGAGCGCCTCGTTGAGCGAGCTGGGGGTACCGCGAATATCGGCCTTCTCTTCCGGCGACAGCTCGTAGATGTCCACATCAAGCGGCGGCGGTGGCTCGATCTTGTTCTGGATGCCGTCGAGGCCGGCCATCATCATTGCCGCAAAGGCCAGATAGGGGTTGCACATGGCATCCGGCGCGCGGAATTCGATCCGGCGGGCCTTCGGCGATGAGCTGTAGGTCGGGATGCGGATGGCCGCCGAGCGGTTGCGCATCGAGTAGACGAGGTTGATCGGGGCCTCGAAGCCGGGCACTAGCCGCCGGTAGCTGTTGGTGGTCGGCGCACAGATCGCCAGCAAGGCCGGCGCATGCTTCAGAATACCGCCAATGTAGTATTGCGCCGTCTTCGACAGCAGCGCGTACTGCGTCTCGTCAAAGAAGAGCGGCTCGCCATCCTTCCACAAGCTCTGGTGGGTGTGCATACCCGACCCGTTGTCGCCGAAGATCGGCTTGGGCATAAACGTTGCGCTGTAGCCGTGGGCGCGGGCCACGTTGCGCACAATGTACTTGTACTTCTGCACCTTGTCGGCCATGTTGACCAGCGAGTCAAACCGCATATCGATCTCGCACTGGCCGGCAGTCGCAACCTCGTGGTGGTGCAGCTCAATCTCGATCCCGATTTCCATCATCTTCAGGATCATCTCCGAGCGGATGTCCTGCAAGGTGTCGGTCGGCGGCACCGGGAAGTAGCCCTCTTTGTGGCGGATGCGGTAGCCCTTGTTGCCCCCCGGCACTTCCGCCCCCGTGTTCCACACCGCTTCGGGGCTGTCAATGTAGTAGAACCCCTGATTGGCGCTCTGGCCAAACCGCACGTCGCTAAAGAGGAAGAATTCCGCTTCCGGCCCAAAGTAAGCGGTGTCAGCAATGCCGGTTGACTTCAGATACGCCTCAGCCTTCTTCGCCACTGTGCGCGGGTCACGGCTGTAGGACTGGCGCGTGATCGGGTCAATGATGTCACAGATCAGCACCAGCGTCGGTACACTGAGGGTCGGATCGATGAAGGCAGTCGAAGGATCCGGCACCATCAACATATCGCTCTCGTTGATTGCCTGAAAGCCCTTGATCGATGAGCCATCGAAGCCTAACCCCTCACGGATCATATCTTCGGTCAACCGCGAGGCCGGCAGTGAATAGTGCTGCCACCCGCCGAAGAGATCGGTAAAGCGCGTGTCAACAATTTGAATTCCTTTGGCTTTGATCAGCTCAATAACGCCCTTCGCATCCATTGCCATGAGAACCTACTCCTTACAGTACAAGCACGAACGCGGTCCGCCAGAACGAACATGGTCCTGAAACAGGCAACGACGCCGCGGCACATTGGCGACCGGCGGCGTCGTATGCTCCCTCTCGGCTTCTATCACATGGGGGGGCAGACAGAGCGCAACGCGTGAGGCAGGCAGCAAACCCGGTGAGGCTTTTTCTTCAATGCAACGCGACATCGCAGCATCGAAACGATCATAGTCAAACCGGGCCACGTCGGTGTTGGCCATTGCGCCTACACAGGCAGCGTGCAACATCTGCACCTATCAGTAGTCTAACCAGTTGCCATCTCTCGCGCTACGGTGAGAGGGTACAATCCTTTCGGCAATCGGATTGGACAGTTTGTCTAATGGTTAGATCTTATACATTAACAACATCCTCACAAGCCAAGGAAATCGCTTTGGACGGCAGACCCACGACATCGCCGCGGCTCCGCACTCACACAATGAACCTATGACCTACCCATTTTACAAAGCGGCGCGACAGGGGTACAATGGCAAGCCGATCCACGCCGCCACGCTGCGGCTGTTGCCTCAAGATACAGTGGTGAAAGGATAGAAGCGCTGTGAGTAAGAAGATTCGGGTTGCGATTATTGGCGTTGGCAATTGCGCCTCTTCATTAGTACAAGGAGTGCATTACTACCGCAATGCCCGCGATGGCGATGACATCCCCGGCTTGATGCACGTCAATCTCGGCGGCTACCACATCGGCGACATTGAGTTTTCGGCGGCGTTCGACATTGCCGATACTAAGGTCGATCGCGATCTGGCCGAGGCGATCTTCGCCGAGCCGAACAATACCTATCGCTTTGCCGACGTGCCCAAGCTGGGGGTGCCCGTCTCGCGTGGCATGACCCACGACGGCATCGGTAAGTATCTCAGCACGGTCATCCGTAAATCCAAGCGCGATACTGACGATATTGTGCGGATTCTGCGCGAGACTGGCACCGATGTAGTAGTCAATTTTCTCCCGGTCGGCAGCGAGATGGCAACGAAATGGTACGTCGAGCAGGTACTTGATGCCGGCTGTGCCTTTATTAACTGCATTCCAGTGTTTATCGCCAGCCAAGAGTATTGGCGGCGGCGGTTTGAAGAGAAGGGGTTGCCAATCATCGGCGACGATATCAAGAGCCAAGTCGGCGCGACCATTACCCATCGCGTGCTGACTACCCTCTTCAAAGAGCGCGGCGTGCGCCTTGACCGCACCTATCAGTTGAATTTTGGCGGCAACACCGACTTTCTCAATATGCTCGAACGCGAGCGGCTCGAGAGCAAGAAGATTAGCAAGACCAACGCGGTTACGTCACAGTTGGGTTACGAGCTGCCGGCAGAGAATGTTCACGTTGGGCCGAGCGACTACGTGCCGTGGCTAGGTGATCGCAAGTGGTGCTATATTCGCATGGAAGGCACCACCTTTGGCGATGTGCCGCTCAATCTCGAACTGAAGCTGGAAGTGTGGGATTCGCCCAATTCGGCGGGCGTGGTGATCGACGCGATCCGCTGTGCTAAGCTGGCACTTGATCGCGGGATCGGCGGCGCGCTGTACGGGCCAAGCAGCTACTTTATGAAGACGCCGCCGCGCCAGTTTACCGACTATGAGGCGCGCGATCTCACCGAGCGCTTCATCCGCGGCGAGGCCGGCGCGAAGTAAGGAACGCAAAGGCGCGAAGTTTGGTACAACGCAAAGACAAAAAGAGTTTCGGATATGAGCCAAGCGCTGGTACAGCGGTTGATGACATCCTTCGCACCTTGGCGTCTTTGCGTTGAACACTTTTCGCGCCTTGGCGTAAGCGTGTGATCGACACACCACAGGACGGGCATGAAACTGATTGTACAGATTCCAGCCCTCAACGAACGTGATACCATTGCCGACGTCATTCGCGCCATCCCCCGCCACATCCCCGGCGTGGATCAGGTTGAGGTATTGATCATCGACGATGGCTGCACCGATGACACGGTCGCAGTTGCCCTCGCTACCGGCGCCGATCATGTCGTGCGCCATACTGCCAATAAGGGGTTGGCAACCGCCTACCAAACCGGCATCGACACTGCGCTGCGCCTCGGCGCTGACATTATTGTCAATACTGACGCTGACAACCAATACCCCGGCAGTGAGATTCCGCGTTTGATTGCCCCAATCCTCGCCGGTAAGGCCGATATTGTGATCGGCGACCGGCAGGTACATCAGATCGAGCACTTTTCGCCGCTGAAAAAGGCGCTGCAACACGTCGGCAGCGCGGTGGTGCGTTGGGCCTCAGAAACCAACGTCCCCGATACTGTCTCTGGTTTCCGCGCTCTCTCACGCGAAGCCGCCCTCCGTACCTTTGTCACCTCAGATTTCTCGTACACGGTCGAAAACCTGATCCAAGCCGGCAAGCGTCGGCTGACCATCGCTACCGTGCCGATTACTACCAATCCGGTTAAGCGGCCATCGCGTTTGCACCGTGGCAACTGGAACTTTATTAAGCGACAGGCAGCGATCATTGCCCGTACCTACACCACCTACGAACCGCTCAAGGTCTTTAGCTACATCGCGATGTTCTTTGCGGTTCCCGGTATTCTTTTGCTCGGTCGGGCAGCGTTTATCTTTATCGGACGCCGATTGAACATTTTGTCGGCGACCAATGATCAATCGCTGCTGGTGGGGAGCGTACTGGTCCTCATGGCGTTGATCATCTTCCTAATCGGGTTGCTCGCCGACCGCGTCGGCGGCTTGCGTCGGCTGCAAGAAGAGATTCTGTACCGCACGCGCGTCAATCTCGTCGAGCAAGAAGAGTGGCGGCGCACGATCAGCGTCCGCCTCAACCGGATCGAGCGGGCTTTGGGGATAGATGAAGAGCACACCGAGTCAGTAGCCAACGACACATCACGTACAAGCGGCTAGCAATGCCTTTCCGCGATCACACGGAGCAAGCTATGATTGACAGCATTCGTCAGCAATGGGCCGCCGGCGCCGTCGTGTACAATGCGTGGCTGACCATCCCGAGTCCGTGGAGCGCCGAACTCCTCGCCGCTGCCGGCTTTCCATCGCTGACCATTGATTTGCAACACGGCCTGATCGACGATCCAACCGCATTGCAAATCCTGCACACGATCGATCAGCGCCGCTGCCCGGTCTTCGTGCGGTTGGCGTGGAACGAACCGGCTGCAATTATGCGCGCGCTCGACCGCGGCGCATCTGGGATTATTGCGCCGCTCATAAACGGCCCCGACGATGTGCGCGCCTTAGTAGCCGCCTGCCGTTTCCCACCGGAAGGCATGCGCAGCTATGGCCCGGTGCGGGTAGGGGTAGCGCACGGTGTGGCCGAACCGGCTGCAGTGGCACGACTGCCGGTGATTATGCCGATGATCGAGACGGCAACAGCACTGGAACAGCTTGAGGCGATTGCTGACGTACCCGGCATCGATGGCCTCTATGTTGGGCCGGCTGATCTGAGCCTGAGCCTTGGTTTGCCGATACCGGTTGATTTTGGCGCACCATCTTTCCGCGAAGCATTGCAGCGTATTACCGCCGTCTGCCAACAGCACGGGCTGGCTGCGGGCATCTACGCCACCCCCGAAATCGCTGCCGATCTAGCTACACTCGGCTTCAACTTTATGACCATTGTCAACGACGGGGATTTGATAATGAAAGGAGCCATCGCCGCGTTACGGGCAGTGGCGCCGTAAGCAGGCTGCCGGGCATTGTTTATGAGGAGGAGGGGGTAGGCAAGCAGCAGGGACGCGCATCGAGGAACGTGCGCTATGTGCCACTACAGGGAAACAACATCTTTTTCCATGACGAGACTGGGCCAACCCAACCGGGCGCGCCATCCTTCTAACCGCCACACTTCGCGATAGCCTAACCGGTGATAAAAGCGCTGCGCGCCGGTATTGCTCGCCAGCACCTGCAACCGGGCGCGGGCCAAGCCGCAAGCACGGATGCGATCTTCCAGCGCGGCGATCAATACCTGACCCGCGCCACGACCGCGCGCCGCCGCCGCCACTACCACACTGTGGATCAAAGCGCTCTGCGGATCGTCGTGTCGGTAAACGCCGAACAGGGTGCGAGAGACGGTAGCCGCTAATTGCAGCGTCGGCAACAGGCCAATCTCGCGCAGCGCCACTGCGATCGTGCCGCGCGGCGCGCGCTCAAACACCGGCGCGCCGGGGAATTGCACCATGCCAGTGCCAATCATCTGTTGCTGTTCATCACAAACCACATACCGATGAGCTAGAGCCGCCTCACCGTTGGCGCGCAGCGTATACGCTACCAACCGCTCTTGCCCTGACCGCGTACCACGCAGCGCACTAGGCAATTCGGCATGGTACAACTCCACAATCAGACGGGCTATATCCGGCACATCATTTATTGTAGCGGGACGAATCGTGAATGTTGGCATACGATGAACCTCTAAGCTTAGGCAAAGGTCGCAAAGGGGTTAACGTAAAGACGCCAAGAGCGCAAAGGTCGCAAAGATCATTGGAAGGATGGGCCGTAAGTATGGTTAGGGGTAAACACCCAAAAAACCTTAGCGTTCTCTGCGCACTTCGCACCTTTGTGTTATCAATTCTTCGCACCTTCGCCTCCTTTGCGTCTTGACTACCCCAGCGCCCACGGCGGTGACTGCCGTTCAAGGAAGGCTCGCAATCCGGCCTGCCCTTCCGGGCCGGTACGCGCCGCCGCGATCGCCTCAATCGCCAACCGACGCACCTCGGCGAGCGGCTCGCTACGCACGGCGCGCAGCAACTCCTTGCTGGCCGCAATTGCCTGCGGGCCGCCGCGCAGCAGATCGGCCACAACTCCATCAACCGCTACATCAAGCTGGTCTGCCGAAACCACTTCATGCACCAACCCAATCGCCAGCGCCCGCGCCGCCTTGATCCGCCTCCCGGTCACGAAAAGCGCACGGGCATGGCCGAAGCCGATCCGCCCCACTACAAAACGGGCAATCACCGCCGGCAACAACCCCAAACGCACTTCGGTCAAGCCAAACACTGCCTCCTCAGCAGCTACGACATAATCGGCGCAGCAGACTAATCCGACTCCGCCACCGAGCGCTGCACCGTGTACCCGTGCTACCACTGCCTGTGGTAAAGTATCGAGGGCCGTAAACATCGCATCGAGCCGGGTGGCATCAGCAAGATTCTCCTCATGCGAATACGCAAGGCTACTTTGCATCCAGTTCAAATCGGCACCTGCGCAGAACGAAGGCCCCTCTCCTTGCACCACCAGCACCCGCACCACCGGATCATGCCGCACCTCGTGGCAAACCTCGGTGATGCCGGCGATCACGTCCGGGTTAAAGGCATTGTGAACCGCCGGACGCTGCAGAGTCAGCGTAGCCACCGGCCCATCGCGGGTCAAGGTCAGCACTGCCATAGTGATACTCCTGTGTGCATGCAAATAAGGTTGGCTCAACGTGAAGAACTCAAAGAGTTTAACGCAAAGACACGAAGAACACCGAGAGAATTTAGGTATAGAGCACAAGGACGGTTGGGGATAGACGCCCAAAAACCGTTGCGATCGTTGCGCCCTTTGCGCCTCACTCAAGCGGCAATTCGACACTCGCTAGCACCTCAGCCAGAATATCCACTGCTGTGCGCCCGCGCAACGCCGCCGCCGGACGCACTAGCAAGCGATGACTCAGCACCGGCACAGCTAATGCTTTATAATCGTCAGGCAACACATAATCGCGCCCATCGAGCACGGCTCGCGCCTGACCCGCCCGAAACAGGGCCAAGGTCGCACGTGGACTCATCGCCAGCGCTAAATCAGGATGCGCGCGCAGCGCCTGCGCCACTTTCACCACATATTCGCGCAACGATGGCGCCACGCGCACCCCATACAATGACCGTTGCAACACCGGTACCTGTGCACCATCCACCACTGCCTCAATCCGGGTAATCGGATGCTCACCGGTCAGCATTGCCAACATTTGCACCTCTTCGTCCGGTGATGGATAGCCCAGCCGCACCTGCACCAAAAACCGGTCAAGCTGCGCCTCTGGTAACGGGAAGGTGCCCTCAAACTCGATTGGATTCTGCGTCGCCAAAACCAAAAACGGCTGCGGCAACTGGTGCGTCTCGCCATCAACACTCACCTGCCCCTCACCCATCGCCTCGAGCAAAGCGCTTTGCGTGCGCGGCGTCGCCCGATTAATCTCATCAACCAGCAACACATGGCTAAAGAGCGGGCCGGGTTGAAAGACAAACTGACCGGTCTGGGGACGGTACACACTCACCCCGGTCAAATCGTTCGGCAACAGATCGGGCGTACACTGCACCCGCCGGAAACTCAACCCCAACGACAACGCCAAGGCACGGGCCAACATCGTCTTCCCTACGCCGGGCACATCCTCGATCAACACATGCCCGCCGCACAGCAGCGCAATCAGGAGCAGGTCAATCGCCTCGGTCTTGCCAATGATCACCCGCGCCACATTCGCGCGCACCCGTTCGGCAAACTCGGCCAGCACGCGCAGATCGATTGAGGTTGGTGGTGTGGTCACGTGGGTACGGTACTGTTCGTCATCCGAAACAATGCGCGCAGATGACTTCTCTGCATCCTTGCTGTCATTATAGCCGAGATTGGCTCCAGCGCACCGGGCAAACAAAATTCTTTGACACTCGGTATCCCGCATTATCCCACACTATCCCACATTATCCCACATGGGGTGTTAGGAGTTTTTAGTACAGATGTTCTA
>NZ_CALLJH010000029.1:0-38741 GCF_938091255.1 uncultured Chloroflexus sp. | reverse complement strand
TGTGACCCTAGCGGCGACCGAGCGCCCTTCACTTGTGCGGTCTACCGTTTCGGTGAGACCGTTGCCCTCGCAACGCTGAGTAGTATAGCGAATGCCGCCGATTTTGTCAAGCGCGATTGCTCCACGCCGTTTTGTCGTATCAGGACGCGATCTTTCGCTAGATAGGCCGGCTTTCTTGCACCGGTAAATTGGACGAAATTTCCGCGAATCTTTTGGCGATCTCGCGCGGTTTCATTCATGCAAGGTGTTTTTTTACTGGCATTGACAGGAGGTTGGCATGAGCGATCGGGTACTTTCGACGGCAACGGCGCGTGAAGCGATTGAGCGGTTTCAGCGGATTGTGCAGGGGCCATTGTTGCAACAGATTGGCGATCTGAACCGGGAAGGACAGCTCTTGTCGGATCCGAACAATTGGGATGGGCGGCTAGCTGCGCAATTCCGCGCTCATTGGGCGGAAACGCACCAAAAGTTAATGGCTATTCAGGGGGCGTTGGAGGATTTGCGCCGGCAGGTAGCGCAGATTAACCAGAACATTATGCAGGCGGGCGGGCAGTAGCAGCAGATGGCCGGCGAGATTTGCTCTCGCCGGCCCATCACACGGAGCTATGGAACGAAACGGAGAAACCGAGATGTCACTCGCTTTTCAAATCAGCCATGCCGAGTTGCTTTTATTGCTAGGCCTACTCGAACTGCCGCGGCCCTTCGCACTTGGACAAGGCACATTGCCGGCACGGCCAGCGTTAGAGGGTGCGCTGAGCGCAGCAGTCGGCAGTTTAGTGGCGCGCAATCTCTTAGTCCTGCCTCCATCGCCAGAAAGCCCGCCCACACCCCATGCCGCCTTGGCTGACATGCTCCGCACCGCCGCACTCGCCGATAGCCTGCTCATTGTAGCCAGCGGCCCGCCCACCCAGCTTGGTCATATTAGCCGCGCCGGCAATCGGTTTGTGCTGCACAGCAGTCCGGCGCCTGATGTGCATCGGTTCGAGGCGATTACTGGCGTCGACCAAGTTACCGGCACGATGTTGGGGATACTGGCGCTGGTCAACCTGCGTGAACCAGAGTGCCAAACGCCGTTGCTGCTTAACGGCGAAACGCTGCTAACCGCATTCAATGCTTTGCAACACAACGATGAGCACATGGCGGTTTGGGCTTTAGAGCAGCAAGGCTATCCAACAACACTGGCGCGTAGCTTTGTAACAGCGATTGGTCCGCAACCGGCTCGCTATGCGTTGGCAGCTATCCGGCACATGCGACAACCCCAACCGGAAGCGCGCGGCGCATTGCTGATTGCCGGACGCAACGGCGGGTGGTGGGCAGTGCCGGCATCAGATCGCGACGATCGCTTGGCCTTGTGGCCGGTCGGCGGTGATAGTCTGCGCCAACGGATTGGTGAGCTTGGCGCTTGGATCTGTGAGGCTGCATGAATACTGTCGCTGCGATCCCTGCCCAGTTGCGCCAATATGCGACGGCCATTATTGCCGAACAGGAACAACTGCTAGCCGAAGCGCGCAGTCTGGCGACAGTACTGAGCCGTTTCAGCAGCCGGTGCCGCGAGTATGCGGTATCGGGGGTGGACGGTCTTAGCGATTCACTGTTTAGTCATTGCCGCGCAATCAACGAGGTAGCGGTATGGGTAGGCGATACCGCCAACCGGATCGAAGCCGCTGATCGCGGTGGCATAACTGCGCCGCTCCTTGGGGCCACGGTTGCGATGATGAGCGCCGGCATCGCCAATCGCTTAGCAGGGCGGCGCCCCTTTTGGCCGGGTTTGCCTACGCTTGATCTCGGCGCTCGCCTTGCCTTCCGGTTCATCTGGGAACTGCGTGCACCGGCACGGCCAATCGCGCCGGCCAGCTTAGGCGTGCGGATAGCGGCGCGGCTGGCGACGCAATGGTCAATGCAGACGGTACGCCGCTGGAACCCAACGTGGCTCAGCGGCGTTTGGCCCGCTTTGCGCACCGGAGCCGTGCAGCAAGGGCGCTGGCTAGCGCAAGCCGGCTTGGTGACGATTGCGCCATGGTTGCCATGGCCAACGGCGCTGCGTTTGATCGCCACCCAGCAATGGCTGGAGCAGGCGTTGGAACACCTGCAAATGTGGCTGATGCCGATCACCCTATTGCCCCAGCCCGGCTGGCCGGTGCGTTTCCCTCTCGCCGGCTTCGGCGCATTGGCCGGATGGTTCGCGCCGCTTGTATGGCAGGCGACTCCCATCTTGTTGTCACCGGCGATGCAGCAACGGCTAGCCGATGCCTGCACTGAGCTTGTGCAGCGCGGCACAAGGCTGGTGTGGCAATCTGCATATCAACAAACCATGCGGTGGCTTTGGCCATGGCTGCCACTCTTGCCCAACCGCGCGCAGAGCTGGCATCTGTTACAGCAAAGTCTCGTGATGAGCGGCACGATCGCAACAAGCAGAGCCGATCTTGCGCTTCATCCGGCTATGCTCTGGCTCATCTGCGTCCAAGCAGGTGGGATGCTTGGCCTCATTAGCGGCCCACGTTTGCCTGCAATCATCCAGAATCCGGCTGACGTACCGAAGCTGTTAGAAAGCGGTTTTTGGATCGACGCATTTCAATATCTATCACTGGAGGAAATGCGCGCATTAGTGAGCCAGCTCGAACAGCTCAACCGCAATACACGCTTCAACCTGATGTTGAGACCGCTCACACGACCAACTACCGGGCCGGAAGCTGAACCAGATGGCTACGCCGATGTACACGCTGTCTTCCCGCCGAACGAGTGCATGGTCGATCCGAACCGTCCGTATCGGATCACACCGAGAGCGTTGCAGGCGACACCACACAGCTTGATCAGCCCATACCTCGGCGAAGAAGTTCGGGCAGCGCGGGTCGGCAAAGATGAATACGTCGTTGGAATCAGCGGTCTCAATCTCGACAATATGGCATACGGAACAAATGGATTGGTTTCGGTGATCGAGACGGCCAGCGGGAAAGAGCGGCTTGATCACAATGCCTACTACCAAACTGTGCGCGAGCGGATCATGCGCCTGATTGAGCAGATGCCGGCAGGCAGTACCCTTCATCTGATGGGACATAGTATGGGGGGCGGGATGTGCATTCTGTTAAGTAACGATCCAGTGGTGCAAGCTGCGTTGGCTCAGCGTCAGGTTCAATTAGCCAGCGTCATTACGCTTGGCGCCGTGCGCCCGCACGGCGAATGGGATGACGCACCGTCAGAGATTAATGGTCAGCTAGTCACCGTGCGGCATTACGTTGACAGTGACGATACGCTCGCGAAATCGGTCGGTGCCGGGCACGATGACGCGCGCTACCGTGCTGTGGTATTCGAGCTAGACAACCACCAGCTCGATCAACCGAGTGTAGCGCATAGTGCCTACGAAACGTTCGACTACAGCCGACTGCCAGTTGAGGCACAAACGTTGCCGTTCACGATTGATCCCACCGAATTTGAGTTGCTGCCTCTACCGATATTGCCCGAACTACCGCCGGTCGATCCTGACTGGTTTCAGGAACCGCCGTTATCGGCATAGGAGGAGCTGTCTATGTCAGGCCGGAGCGATGTTTGGTGGGATTGGAACGCCGCCGATGAAGCAAGTGGCGCATTGCGGCGCATTGCGAGCGCGATCGATGCGGCGGCCCGGCAACGAGCGAGTACAGCCAGTGCGCTCCTAACCGGATGGGAGGGGCCGCGCCAGCGCGAGTGGGCTGCACGCCACGCTGCGCTACAGGTCGAAGCTATTCGCTTGCGCGAACAATGCTTACATGCGGCCAATGCTATCGCCCAAGCCAGCGCGCGGGCGCGCGCTGAGCAAGATCGGATTAACTACGAACGGCAAGCTACTCA
Organism: uncultured Chloroflexus sp.; assembly: GCF_938091255.1. Lineage (NCBI taxonomy): Bacteria > Bacillati > Chloroflexota > Chloroflexia > Chloroflexales > Chloroflexaceae > Chloroflexus > uncultured Chloroflexus sp. Next base: position 34,916 of record NZ_CALLJH010000029.1, on the reverse strand, counting down.
GCCAGCAACCAACTATGCAGGACAACCCTAGTTCGTTTAACCGTCCACCCCGCCTGCGTCCGCGCTGGCGCGCCGAGACGGTGGAATTACCCGTTCCGCCCAACCCGCCGCAGCCACGCGCGGCAACAATGTGGCTACAGGCATTGTTACCGGTAATCGCAGCGTTGCTGTTCAGCGCCGGTGCGCTGATCGGCTACGGTTCATGGTTAGCAGCATTGCCGGCGCTGGTGTTAGGATTGCTCAGTAGCGGTATCACGCTGCTCAACGAGCGAGAAACTACCCGGCGCAACGCGCATACCCATGCTGAGCAGCAGACACTCTTCAACGATCGCTTGGCCGCAGCGCGCGCTCGCTTACGCCGCTTGCACGAAGAAGAGCGCGCTGCCCGGCGCTACTTAGCGCCCGATCCAGCAGAACTATTGCGGATCGCTGGGGCCGATGGTCGGTCACGCGCGCCGGAGCCACGGCTGTGGGAACGCCGGCTGAGTGATGATGATGCGCTAGAATTGCGTGTGGGCAACGGAACGTTGCCGGCGACAAGCCGCGCCGCGTTTCAGCCGGGAGCACCGGCTGACCGCCGGATCGACCAGCTTCTGGCCGAATACGCCAGCTTACATCAGGTGCCGATCTGCTTGCCATTGCGCCAGCTCGGTTCGCTCGGCATTGCCGGACCGCGACCGGCAGTGGTAGGGCTAGCGTATGCGCTGCTGGCGCAAGCGGCCACCTTGCACGCGCCGGCTGAACTGCGCATTGCGCTGATTGCGCAGAAGAATACGGCGACCGATTGGCAATGGATGGCGCGCCTGCCTCACAGCCAGACACCGGGCGAACCGCAGGCCGGGCGGATCTTGGCCGCGATTGAACCGACAGCGATCGACCGCCTTTTAACTTTCCTGCTAGACGAACTGAGCCGGCGGCGCGAAGCAGCAGCGGCCAACCCGGTGCCAGTCGTGATCATTGTTGATAGCGCCGCGCTGGTTGCAACGCACACCGCGCTCGGCCAACTCCTTCGCGATGGCGGCACGTATGGTCTGATTGTCGTGGTATTGGCCGATGATTGGGCCAACGTGCCCGAATACTGCGCAGCAGTGGTCGAAGTTGACCAACGAATAGGAAGGTGGACACGGGCAGGCGAAGCATGGCCAGCCACTCCCTTCCAGCCCGACCTGCTCGATCGAGCCAGCATAGAGCAACTCGCCAACCGGTTGGCAACCATCCGCCTGACTGAAATCGGGGCCGGCCAGCATCTGCCACGCCATGCCCGCTTGCTAGAGCTGCTTGAGCTGCCGACCGGCGATGGCATTCCGCTGCGCTGGTTGCAACCGCCACCATTAGCATGGCACGAGACGCCAATCGGCGCTTTAGGGGAAGGAAAGCCGTTTTTCCTCAATCTGAACGAACAATGCCACGGTCCGCATGGCATTATCGCTGGCGCGACCGGCGCTGGCAAGAGTGTGTTGTTGCAAACCATCATTGTCGCGTTGGCCGCTACCCATGGCCCTGACCGGCTCAACGTGCTGTTGATCGACTTCAAGGGCGGCGCGGCGCTCGCTCCGTTTGCGCATATCCCCCACACCACGGGATTAGTGACCGATCTCGACGATCGCTTGGCAACACGTGCCATCGCTGCCATCAACAGCGAATTGCGACGGCGCAAGACTATGCTGCGCACCGTCGCCGAACAGTATGGCATCCATATCGAGAACATCGCCGATTATCGCGCACTAGCACGCCAACACCCGCTAGAACCGTTGCCGAACCTGTTGATCGTGCTCGACGAATTTGATGAAATGGCCCGCAGTTGTCCCGATTTTGTCAGCGCACTGGTGCGAGTTGTCAAGCAGGGACGTTCACTGGGAGTATATCTGTTGATCGCTACCCAACAACCGGCGCGGGTGGTCAGCGACGAGATCCGCAGCCAATTGAGCTACTTCATCGCTTTGCGGCTAGGCAGCAGCGAAGACAGCCGCGAAATGTTGCAACGTCCTGACGCCGCCTTTTTGCCGCCACAACTGCCCGGACGGGCATACGTGCGCAGCGGCGGCGAGGTGCGGCTCATACAAGTGGCCCGACTGGCTACTCAACCAGACGGCCAGAGTGATCTTGAAGCGATAACCCAACGACTCTGCGCAGCCGGGATCGCTCATCTAGCCGCACTCAACTGGCAACCACCGCCTATTTGGCAGCCACCACTGCCGGCACATCTGACTCTCCATACGGCGGTGAGCGGCTTGCAGGCAGTGGCCGGTTTGCTTGACATACCGCAGCAGAGCCGGCAAATCCCGTTGGTGATCGATCTCAATACCGGTCATCTGGCGATCTTTGGCGGGCCAGCCAGTGGCAAGAGCGTGACTTTGGCCCGCATCATCCTCGACCTTGCCGGGAGATGTGCGCCCGATGCGCTCTGGTGCTATCTGATCGATGGCGATGGCCGGCTTTTGAGCGCCTTGACCGATCTCCCGCACGTTGGGGCCATGGTGCAACCCTTCGATCGCGAGGCGCTCATCACCCTCTTGCGCCAACTCGACAACCTCCTGCGCGAACGGCGCATGCGCGTGAGCGCCGGCCAACCACCGGGACCGCCGGTGCTGCTCGTCATTGACCGGCTAGCAGTGGTGCGTGATGAACTCCGCGACGCCTATGGCGAGAGCGACTTAGCCGAATTAGTCCGACTAGCTCGCAATGGGCGCGATCTAGGGTTACGCCTAATCGTGAGTGCCGAGCGGCCATCCGACTTCCCCTACCGGCTAGCGGCGCAGTTCGAGCAACGGCTGGCCCTGCGCATGCCTGATCTCAACGACTACGCTGATGCCTTTGGCCAGCGGCCGCCATCCCAACTGCCGCCAGCCATAGCCGGGCGCGGCTACTGGCAGCATAGCGAAGAAGGTCTGCTGGAAGTGCAGATTGCGCTGCCGGCAGGCGGCGTCGAAGCTAGTGACAGTCGCGAGCTAGCGCTAGCTATCCGGGCGCAAGTGACTACGTTAGCGCACACCACGCCGCTAATCGCCGGCGGCCCGCCGCCGTTGGCGTTGCTGCCCGAACGCTTGGCCAGAAGCGCCTTACCGGCGGCCAGTCAATGCATTGCCGGCCTGCGCCTACCATGCAGTTGGGCGGCAGAGCCGCCGGGGCCGGTAGAGCTGCACCTCAGCTCGGAAACACCACACGCACTGGTAATCGGGCCGCGTCGCAGCGGCAAAAGCACGGCCCTACTCACCCTAGCTCACAGCGCATTAACGGCATCACCGCCAGCACACTTGATCATCATCGACGGGCCGCGCCGCAGTCTGAACCGGTTGCGCGCGCTTACACCAACAGTGCGCTACATCGCTGACGAAGCCGGACTGGCAATGCTAAACGATGAACTTAGCGCATTGCGCCGCGAGGCAACTAACCGGCAACTCTTGATCATTGACGATTACCACCTGTGTCGCGAACGCTGGCGTGACCACTTTACCCAGAGCTACAGCGCAACGCCCAATCTATTCAATCAGTTAGTCGAATTGGCTCAAACCGGCAACGAACCATTTCACTTGCTCATTGCCGCTGGGATCAGCTATGCCGATGATCCGCTGCTGCGGGCACTTGACGGTGCGCGCAACGGGATCGTACTCTGGCCGGGTCGTTACGACACCGGCACACGCTTGCTCGGCCTTAATCTACCACTGCCTGATCAACGCCCCAGTGAGCAACCGCCGGGACGGGCGCTGTTGGTGAATGGTGATGATGAACCGGTGATGATGCAGGTAGCGGGAGAATAAATCTCATAATGGAGCGTTTGAGGAGCGCGATAGATGTTTCCCGCATTCTTATGCCTTGGTTGTCCTCATCCCCTCTTTCTTGCTCTCCCACAAGGGGAGTTCAAGGGCGGACAGAACCATGAAGGCAAATATGGTTGATGACATTGAGCTACGCTGGTTCACCTTCACCCCCAGCCCTCTCCCACCGATGCGGGAGAGGGGAATGCAGCGCCGGGCTTTGAGGCATCGCACAGCGATCAACAGTTGTACTCTACCAATATTCTGTCCACCCTTCAACAAAAGGTGCGAAGAGAGGATTGGCATATCCGCCTGAGCAAACCCAATGCTACGCTCTGAAAGCTTGCCGAACAACGCGATAACGATCCGCTTTAGAAGAGCACGGCATAGAGATCACTGCTCACAACGGGGGAAAACAGCACTAAACGAACACCGGTTCAAGCAAGCGGTACAGCACCGTTTGACATGACGTAAGAGCCATGGTACATTGCGGGTATCTGTGCGGTATATCACAATCGGACAAGAGGCAACAAAACGACAACAAAGGAGTGCGCCGTGAGTGAACCTCTGGGAAGCGCTCAGCGTCCGCTGCGCGTCGCGATTATTGGCGCCGGCCCGGCCGGTTTTTACACTGTTGAAGCGTTGCTCAAACAAAAAGATCTGGTCTGCCAAATCGACATCTTCAACCGCTTCCCCACCCCTTATGGATTGGTGCGCGAGGGAGTTGCCCCTGATCACCAATCGATCAAGGCGGTGACGCGCATTTACGACAAGCTAGCCGCCCACGCCAACGTTCGCTATTTCGGCAACGTCACTTTTGGGGTTGATATAACCCACGCTGACCTGCGCTCCTATTACGATCAGATCGTCTACGCCGTCGGCGCGCAGTCAGATCGGCGCATGGGCATTCCCGGCGAGGATTTGTTCGGCAGCATGCCGGCAACCGCTTTCGTTGGCTGGTATAATGGCCGGCCCGACTACCGCGATCTTGAAGTTGATTTGAACGTTGAGCGAGTCGTGGTGGTGGGCAACGGGAATGTGGCGATGGATGTGACGCGCATTTTGGTGAGCGATCCCGATGAGCTGGCGAAAACCGATATTGCTGACCACGCACTGGCCGCGCTGCGCCAGAGCAAGGTACGCGAAGTGGTGATGTTAGGCCGGCGCGGGCCGGTGCAGGCCGCCTTCACCAATCCAGAATTGAAGGAGTTTGGTGAGCTGAAGGGAGTTGACATCATTGTCGATCCGGCCGACCTTGAACTTGATCCGCTGAGTGAAGCGGCGATGGCCGAGGATAAAACGGCGGCGAAGAATGTTGAGATGCTGCGCGAATATGCCGCCCGCGGCGCCACCGGCGCGCCACGCCGGATCGTCATGCGCTTCCTTGTTTCCCCTATTGCTATTCACGGGGTTGATGGCCGGGTGACCGGCGTCACGATCGAGCGTAACAGATTGGTGCAGGCTGCCGACGGCAGCTTACGCCCGCGTGGCACCGGTGTGACTGAAGAGTTGAGCTGTGGTATGGTCTTGCGCTCGGTTGGGTATCGCGGCGAGCCGTTGCCCGACGTACCGTTTGATGAAGTGAGCGGCACCATTCCCAATCGCGATGGCCGAGTGCTGAATGGGCCAAACGGTGAACCGATCCTCGGCGAATACGTGGTCGGCTGGATCAAGCGCGGCCCGTCAGGCGTGATCGGAACCAACAAACCCGACGCGGTTGCCACCGTCAACAAGATGCTGGCTGATTTGCCCAACCTGCCGAACACGCCGCCCGCCGGCGACATCACCGATCTGTTGCGCGAGCGCGGGGTTGATTTTGTCACCTACGCTGATTGGCAGCGGCTGAACGAGTATGAAATGGCGCAGGGAGCGGCACAAGGCCGGCCACGGGTAAAGGTGACGCGGGTGGAAGAGATGATGGAGATTATCCGAGCTGGCCGCTGATGCGCATTGTGATGATCGCGCCCTTCGGCATCAGACCGAAGGGCACCCTACTGGCCCGGATGTTGCCATTGGCGCAGGCGTTGCACCGGCGCGGCCACACCGTTACGATTTTGGCGCCGCCGGTGCATAATCCGGCTGATGGCGGCACAACCCGCGACTACAGCGGGGTAACGGTGACCCATACCCCCACACCACCTCTCGGCGGCCCGCCAGCAGCCCTCTGGCATACTGTGGCGCTTTGGAGCAGGGCGCGCCGGTTACAGCCCGATGTACTCCACCTCTTCAAACCCAAAGGATTCGGCGGGTTAGCAGTGCTAGCTCGTGGCAGAGTGCCGCTCGTGGTTGATTGCGACGATTGGGAAGGGTCGGGTGGATGGAACGACTTGCTACCATATCCGCCACCGGCCAAGGCGTTATTTGCGTGGCAAGAGCGCGATCTGCCGCGCCGCGCCGGCGCGGTCACGGTCGTTTCGCATACACTCGAAACCTTGGTCTGGGCCATGGGTGTGCCCCCGCAGCGCGTTTTTTATCTACCAAACGGCGCGCCAGCTACTGAACCGTTACCGCTGCAGCCTACACCTCACCCCACCATTCTCCTCTACACCCGCTTCTGGGAACTCGATTTGGCTGAAGTAGCAACCGCGCTAGCGACGATCCACCGCGCGCGACCTGACGCGCGCCTCTTGCTGATCGGCAAAGGCGAGCGCGGCGAAGAGCAGCAGCTTTTGGCGCTGGCCACAACGCAAGGTTGGGCAGCGATGATTGATAACCGTGGCTGGCAAGAACCGGCGGCGATTCCTCAATTGCTTGCCAGCGCCGATGTGGCGCTAGCGCCGATTCGCGATACGTTGATCAACCGCGCGCGCGGCATGGCCAAACTCGTGGAACTGCTCGCCGCGGGCTTGCCGATTGTGGCCAGCGATGTCGGCACGGCCCGCGACTACCTCGCGCCTGACGCCGGCATCCTGACGCCGCCCGGCGATGCGCAGGCGCTGGCCGCCGCAACCCTTGAATTGTTAGCCGACGAAACGGCGCGCACCCGCTTGCGCGCTGCCGCAAGAGCAGCGTCACACCGCTTGGCATGGCCGAACCTCGCCCCAATTGCTGAAGCAGCCTACCAGCAAGCCACTGTTCGCGCATAGCCAACCGCCGATGGACTATGGTATGATAGTCTCTTGGCTATGCACGTCATGACCAAGATGTCTGCTTGACAACAGACTTTGGCCCATCCAGACTATATCTAATCTAAGCGAAGCCAAGGATCGCGCTTCCCACAAAAGCTTCATTCCGGCATCTGATGGAGTGAGGTCAGCGAAGTGGCACACTAAAGATGCCGTATTGCCTGTGCTGTTGCGATGCGCCATTAACGAACCTAGCCGGATCGCCAATGATTTAATTGTTAGAAGATACTGAAACCGGTTTCGTAACTATCGCCTATGGCAAACCAACCTCCCGGCCGGATACTCGTCATTGATGACAGTGAACACAATCGATACTTGCTTGCGCGCCAGCTCGACCGGCACGGCCATACGGTCGTCACAGCGATCCACGGGCGGCAGGGATTGGAATATGCGCAGCAGCAACCTTTCGATGTCATTCTGCTTGACCTCATGATGCCCGAAATGGATGGCTTTACCGTGCTTGATCAGCTCAAGTGCGACTCACAGATGCGCCACATTCCGGTCATCGTGATTTCGGCGATTGATGAGATCGACGATGTGGTGCGGTGCATTGATGCCGGCGCCGAAGATTACCTCACAAAGCCAATTAACACGACCCTGCTGCACGCCAAAGTGAATGCTTGTCTGGAACGAAAACGGTTGCGCGACCAAGAGCAAGCGCATCTGATAGCGATCCGCTATGAACTCGAGCTGGGGCGGCGCATGCAAGCCGATTTCTTGCCGGAACGTCTACCGCACATTGACGGCTGGGAGATCGCAGCAGCGTTTGTGCCGGCGCGAGAAGTAGCCGGTGATTTTTATGACGCCTTTATCTTGCCCGATCAACGGCTGGTTTGTCTGCTGGGTGATGTTTGTGATAAAGGTGTGGGAGCAGCGATCTTTATGGCGTTAACCCGGTCGCTTTTGCGCGCGTTTGCTGAACAAGCCGCGCTGAACGGCGACGATCCACTGCGCGCTGTAGCGATGACCAACGAGTATATTGCGCGCCACCATCACGCGAGTCGCACCTTCTCGACCATTTTCTTTGCGATCATTGATCCGGCCAGCGGAACCGTACAGTATGTGAATGCCGGCCACCCAGTGCCGATTTTGATCCGTGCCGATAGTAGGGTTGAAATGTTGTTATCGACCGGGCCAGCCGTCGGCTGGATCACCAATGCGCGCTTTACAACCGAGACAACCAAGCTAGAGATAGGCGATCGGCTCTTCGCCTACACCGATGGTGTCACCGAGGCGCGGTCACCCAACGGCGCGCTGTTTAGCGAGGAACGGCTGCTGGCAACGATCGATCCGGCACTCAACGGCGCGCGTCATCTCGAAACCATACAACGGGCAGTGATGGCGTATACGATGCGCCAGCAGCCAGAGGATGATTTGACGATGTTGGTCGTCTGGCGGTACAGCGCGGCGTGAGGTGAGGGGTTGTTTTTACTATGCCGCTGCAGACGCCTACCCCCCTAGCGGCGCTCGTATCCCTCAACGCTGGCGTTTAGTCCTCTGGTGAAGGAGCGACGTTGGCGAGCAACGTCGCTCCGGCTGAGGTTAGCGCACTTCAACTTCCAGCGCGACGGCTTCACCACCACCAAGACACAGGGCAGCGATGCCGCGTTTACCGCCGCGTTGCCGCAGAGCCGAGATCAGCGTCACCAGCACGCGCGTACCGCTCGCACCGATCGGATGGCCGAGCGCAATCGCGCCGCCATGGACATTCACCCGGTCAGCGTCGAGGGCAAGAGCACGGAGATTCGCAATGACTTGCGCCGCAAACGCTTCATTAATTTCAAACAGATCGTAATCGTCGAGCGTGCGCCCGGCGCGTTTCATCAACCGTTCGATCGCAAAGGCAGGCGCGGTGAAAACTTCAAGCGGCTTGACCGCTGCCTGCGCAGCCACTCCGATCCGGGCTAGCGGTTGCAAACCCAACTGGGCCGCCCGGCTGGCGCTCATCAACACCACTGCTGCCGCGCCATCGGTAATGCCGGGAGCGTTACCAGCAGTGACGGTGCCATCAGCGACAAACGCCGGTTTGAGCTTGGCCAGCGCCGCCAGCGAGGTGTCGCGCCGTGGCCCTTCATCAACTGTCACCACGTTAGTCTGCCCTTTCGGTCCCGGCACTGTCACCGGCACAATCTCCTCGTCAAAGGCACCGCGGTCTTGGGCTGCGATCGCGCGCTGGTGCGATTGCAGCGCATAAGCGTCTTGCTGTTCGCGGGTGACGTGAAACGTGCGCGCAATCCATTCGGCGGCAGCGCCCATATGATGGTTTTCAAATGCGCACCACAACCCATCGTGAACCGTGGCATCGATCACTTGGCCGTGACCTAGCCGATAGCCGTGCCGCGCCTGCGGCAACAAGTAAGGGCCGCTGCTCATATGCTCCATGCCGCCGGCCACCAGCACGTCGGCTTCGCCGGCCTTGATCAGCGCCGCGCTAACCATAACGGCTTTCAGCCCACTGCCGCAGACCTTGTTGACCGTCAACCCGCCAACCGAGTCTGGCAAACCACCGCGGAGCGCTGCTTGCCGGGCTGGTGATTGGCCCAAACCGGCGGTAACGACGCACCCCATGATACATTCATCGACCATTGCCGGTTCGATCCCGGCCCGTTGCACAGCAGCCCGCACGGCAGCTGCGCCTAAATCAATGGTGCCGAGGCCGCTGTAGGCGCTGTTAAAGCGGCCAATCGGCGTGCGCACTGCGCTCACAATGACTACATCGTCCATAAGCTGTTCCTCACAGTGCAGGAATAAATGGTGACAACCACCAGCAATGATACCGGATATTATAGCGGGCTATGTTTCAAGATACCAACCCGCGCAACTGCCGGTAGAGGGACACCACGCTACTGCCGTTGTCGTACCCCGGCGGCAGCCATGACGCTGGTCGCAACAGCCACAAACCAGCTTGCGCTGCCGGCGGGCGGGTGGGCGGGATGGTTGGATCGGGGAGCAGAGCGGTCGTCAACCCATCCAGCTTCTCGTTCGCCAAACTTGGCAGCGCGGTTGCAACGGCGGCTTGCAAGACCGCGCCGAGCGCCTGCCGTAGCTGGCGCCGTTCATGCGGAGTGGCGCGGCTCAACTGCGCGACTTCTGGGCTAGCGAGCCGCATCGCAACGGTCACACGCCGGTGCGTCTCCGTTTCAGCAGCCGGGGAGAGACTAATCGTCACCGGTAGCGAAGAACCGGCCACAATCTGGTAGAGGGGTGTGTCAGCGGGCAGGCGCGAGCGTTCAACAGCAAAGTAGCCGGTCGCGATGATTGGCGAACGCGCACCGGTGCGCGCGGCCAAGCGCCATGCCGCTGGGCCAAGGACAATGGCACGGGCAAACACCTCTTCGCCATTAGCGAAGCGCACCCCTGCCACCCGGATAGGCGTGGTGATCAGAGCCACTGCCCGCTGTTTAGCGCGCCATTCACCACCAGCGCGGATCAAGGCATCGGTAAAGAGGCGGATGAGCGTCCCGGCATCGCCGGCCACGGTTTCAGCAGGGGGAAGGAGCGCCACACTACCAGCCGGCCACGGACAATGATCGCTTGCCGGCAGACCGCTGGCCGCAAGGATCGTATCCACAACGTTGCGCAGCGCCGGATCGACGATACCGTAGCGGCACAACATATCGCCTGCTGTCAACCGTTGCTGGCGCAGCACTTGCATTTGGGCCAGTGGATCAAACCGCTCGGCCAAGCGCAACGCCGCAGCAGCCGCCGTCTCTTGGGCTTGCCAGAAACGACCGGCGGCATCAGCTTGAGCAGGAAAGAGTGCGCGCCGGCTCCGGCGCCACTGGCCCAGATCGCTGGGCACGTCAATCACTCGCTGCGCTAGATACAGCCGCCACGCCGGGTCACGCCGCACAACCGGTAGGTAGACCCCCAGATACGCCGCGATCTGCGCATACGGCCCATCACGCACACCGGCCCACTGCGGCGGTACGGTATCGTACCAGCAATTACCGCAACGCACCACCGGCTGCAAAGCTCCGGCACCGGTAAGCAGCACCGCGTGGCCGTCGTTGGCTAAGAGCGCAGCAAGCGCCGCTTCAGCAGCGGTGTTGCCAACAATGATGAAATCGAAGCGTGCGGACAATGCTCATCCTCCGGTCTCGTAGAGCCGCGCCACCACGATCAAGAGCATCAACAAGATGCCGGCATACGACAACCCGACCACTCGCACAGGCCGGTCACGCACCGCCAGCGCGGTTGCCGGGATGAGGGCCACCGCCACCACACCGTAGATGAGGTGCAACGCCATCCGGGCAAGATCGGCCTGCCAAAGCAAGGGAAGCCCGATGGCCGCCTGCGCCATGATCAGCAGTTGCAATATCCCACTTAGCGGCTGCATCCCGCCACGATTGCGCCATGCTATCACCAAAGCCCAGAGCACGCCAACCGCGATCACGATGGTAATGGTGAGTTGTAACCGGCTATGCAAGGCAATGAGTCGCTCCATATCGGCGCTATTGTAGCACGACCAGCAGCGGGGCTAAATACGGTATACTGGAACAAAGCGGAACTACCGCTGAATATCATTTCGTGATGTTGAGAGGTTGTAATGGTGCGCACACGGTGTGCGCGCAGCGATCTCTTCTACTTGGGGACACTACCTCTTTGCATTGCGCGAAATGATATGCTGATCCCCACAATGATTTTATGTTAAGTATTAGCATTGTCGAATGCCTTATCGTCTTGATCCTTGTGGCGGTTGTGGCCGCGATTGCCTTTCGCGCCGGCTATTTTCGCGGGCGAAGGCAGTAGTTTCGCCGGTAGTGGCGATGGTTTGGCCCGCGGCGCCTGTGTCTGGCTGAAACTGGCGATTGATAGCTTGTGGCAGTGCCAATGATGCCAGCCGTTTAGAGAGGCGAATACTCGCAGCAGCACGCTCGCGCCATTGCAGGAGATTGATTCGGACGGGTTACGCCCTCGCAATGACAGAGGGCACGCTTTACGCCTTATGACGCTGGCATCGCTGCTGCCAACGGATTCGACGCTCGTGCGGTTTGTGCGCGACGTTAGGAGGGGAGGACCAGCAGAGAGGCAGCTTGAGACATTACTATGGGCATTATCTACGGCCTAATTGCTGCGTTAGGATGGGGAACCGGTGATTTCCTGATCACCCGCGCTACTCGCCAGCTCGGCTGGCAATGGACACTCTTGTTCGCCCAGATGGCTGGTATCGTGGCCATCGGTCTAGTACTCCTTAGTCGCGGCGATCCGCTGCCGCCATGGGGGCCGGATTGGTTGGCAGCGGTGGCGGTCAATCTGCTCAATGTCACCGGCACGCTGTTGCTCTACCGCGCTTTCACAATCGGCACGCTGGCCATCGTCTCGCCGATCTCGGCCAGTTTTGCGGCAGTGACGGCAGCGTTGGCGCTCCTCGATGGCGAGACGTTGGGCATGATCACGCTGGCCGGCACCGGCTTCGTGATCGGTGGGGTGATCGTAGTGTCACGCGGGCCGGGGACAGCGCACACCAATCTGCGCGGCGTGCCGGAAGCGATTGGGGTGGCGATCAGTTTTGGTCTCTTCTTTTGGCTGATCGGTGATATCACAGCGACCTTCGGCATCGCATGGCCAGTCTTGATCGGGCGGGTCGTGACGGTATTGGCAGCAGCGATGATCCTCGCCTTCAGCCGACCGGCGCTGCCGCAATTGACCGCGGCGCGCGGTGGTCTGATCATCGCGGCCAGCGTGCTCGACACCATCGCCTTCCTCAGCTTCAACACCGGGATCGCTACCGCCTACGTCAGCGTCGTCACGGCACTCGCCTCGATCTTCAGCGCTGTGACGGTTGTGCTGGCGTGGCTAGTGCTACGCGAGCGGCTGGCGCGGAGCCAATGGCTTGGCGTAGCCGGCATTTTGGTGGGGGTCTTATTGGTGAGTTTGCCGTAAACGACAGCGGGCGGTAGCTTGACTACCGCCCGCTACAATCATCCGTTGCGCTAACGGTCAACGGTCACCGGCTGGCCTGCTGGATTCTGGCTAGTAGCCGGCCACCACCAAATGATCGCCATACTCATGACCAACACGATCGTTGTCACAAGGCCACCTTCTGGGCCAAATGGGCCGCCGGTAAACCAATCGGGGCCGGTCTCCATGAGATTGAACAGCATCCCACCACTCACCATTTGCCCGCTCACTTCGAAACCAAAGAGATTACCCTGCGCCCAATTCCAGACCGAATGGAAGGCACAAATCCCCCACAGCGACTCTTCACGGAGGGCGTAGAGTGCAGCGAAGAGACCATACAGACCGAGATTCAGTAGTGCGAGCACGCTGAGATTGGGATTCAACCCATGCATGACGGCAAAAAAGAGTGACGAGATCAGCACACCAACCCAAGGACGGTAGCGCGCCGCGAGGGTGGGCAACATCCAGCCGCGCGTCAGCACCTCTTCAGCCGCACCTTGGATCAGCCAGCCGGGGATGAGCACTAACAACACGCCACCAAGCGCGGCTAGGCCAACCTGCGCCGGATCACCAGCTTCTACGGCGACAAAGCCGAAAGGCGCCAGCAAGCCAACGACGGCACAGAATGAAGCCAGCCCCACGAGCAAGCCTCGTCCGTAGAAGAAGAGCGCCCGCTGTGGCTCGAAACCGATTGTTGCCATACCGCGTCGCTCATACAACCGAATCCACAACCACACCAGCACAATCATCGCGCCAAACGAGACGGCAAGCGTGAGTGACAGCCAGAACCCTGAAACGAGTGGGGGCAGGAGGTCGGATGAGGCACTGCTCATACCCCCTAACGCTAGCTTTGCCAGAACTATCGGAATCGCAAACACTTGCGAGAGAAAAACTATCAGTACGCCAATCCCGATCACGCCCCACCATGACGTTAAACGCCGACCACTGCGCGCGAGATCGTACAGACGGTTGTGCGTGAACCACGCTGGAAGCATAAGCTATACCTTTCTCTGAATGATAACAAATTCTAATATCGTTATCAATATTAATATTGATGGTATTTCTTGTCAAGATGGTCACGCGGCTCTCACTGTGCTAAGATAAAGCTATGTTAGGTTCGAACATAGCATCTTCGCACTTCAGCGCGTAGGAAAAACATCTTCCAAGGGGAAAGGATGGCATGGCGTGAGCGATCCACAACGCCCAGAGGACTACAGTCGATATCAACCTCCTCAGTCACCGTATCAGCAACCGTACCAGATACAGTATCAAGGGACGCCGGGGTACACCGGTACAACAATGCCCGGCACTGTCCAAGCCATTGGCATCATGGCGATTGTTGATGCAGTACTGAGTGGACTGAGCGGCCTTGTTTGGATGATCACAATCTGCGGCATTCCGCTCGGTATCTACTCGATTGCAGTGGCGATTGTAGCCGGTATGTATGCCTACAAACTGCTCCGCAATCCGCCCCAGCCGGTACAACCAAACAGGACGCTAGCGATTATGCAGATCGTTAACATTGTTACCGGCAATGTTATTTCAATGGTCTTTGGCATTCTCAGTCTGGTGTTTTACAACCAGCCTGACATCCAAGCGTATTTCGCCTATCGGAACAGCCAGCCATCACCGCCGCACCAATATCAGCCGCCATCATTTTGACACAGGATGGTTGGAATGACAGAAAGGGCGGGTATGACACCCGCCCTTTCCATTGATGCGACCCGTTACCACCATCATAATCGCCATACCTGCACACCGGTTGCTGGCAACCTGCCAATATCCAATCTCCCATTGCAGACAACCGTCTCGGCGCCGGTGAAGAGTTCGCACAGACGCACACCATCGGCAAGACCGGCGTGGCGCACCGGCAATGCCCGCAGTCCATCGTCGCTGCGGCGAGCAACGACAATCAGTCGCTCTTCCGGCGCTTCACGCTGGAAAGCGATCGTTTCGCCCTGCGCATAGAGCTGCTGGAAACCGCCCCAGCGCAATGCCGGCGCAGTGCGCCGCAGATGCGCCAACCGCCGCACAAAGGCACGCAGGTCGCGATCCCACTCCGCTTCATCCCACGGCATTGTGCGCCGGCAATCGGGATCACCGCCGCCGGCCAGCCCAATCTCGTCGCCGTAGTAGATGCAGGGCACACCGGGATAGCAGAAGAGTAACGTCATCGCTACCCGCACCCGCGCCAGATCGTCACCGACGATCGTGCGCAGCCGCGGGGTGTCGTGACTACCGAGCAGGTTAAACTGCTGCGTCGCCACTTGCCACGGAATCGCCGCCCGGAATGCCGTCCACTGGGCAGCGACCGTCTCGGCGGCGATCGGGCGCGGATCGGCTTCGGGCCGATTCGGGTTAACTTCAAACCCGCCTAGCCAGCGCCAAACGGGGAAGGTGAAGCCTTGATAATTCATCGTGGCGTCAAGCTCTTCCCCTTGCAGGTGAGGGGTGCCATCGAAGAAGTGTTCACCAAGCAGATAGGCATTGGGCTGTTCGGCCTTAACCGCTCGCCTCATACCCCGCCCAATCTTGTGGCCAAGATTGTCGGGGCCGAGTCGACCGAGCATATTAGCCACATCGATCCGCCAGCCATCGATACGGTAAGGCGGACGCAGCCAGCGTCGCATGATCGCGTCATGGCCGGCGTACATCACTTCCCGCAGACGCACGCTGCGGTAATTGAGCTTGGGCAGCGTCTTGACCCCCAACCAGCTTTCGTAGTCGTCAGGGTGACGGCGGAAGGTGAAAAACTCGGCAGTTGGCGCGCGCGGATCGATTTGCGCGGCCACAAACCACGGATGGGTAACACCGCAGTGGTTCGGCACAATATCGAGCACTAGATGCATTGCACGCTCGTCGAGCGCCTGCCGTAGCTGCACCAACCCCGCTTCGCCGCCGAGGTGCGGATCAATGCTGGTGTAATCTTCGACATCGTATTTATGGTTCGACGGCGCGCGGAAGATGGGGTTCAGGTAGAGGGCCGAGACGCCCAGATCGGTCAGATAGTCGAGGCGTTGGGCAATGCCCTGCAAATCGCCGCCAAAGAACTCGATAGAGCCAGTGACCCGCTGTGGAAGCTCATGCCAGCGTCGCGCCACCACCGGCCGCCCGTGGTAGAGGTATTCGCCGTCGCGTACATTGTTGCTCGGATCGCCATCCGCGAAACGGTCGGGAAAGATTTGGTAAAAAACCGTATCACGCACCCAATTCGGCGCGTGATAGTTGGCCAGTACCACGAAATCGTTCGCATCGGTCGGATAATGACGGGTTACACCGCCAGCACTATACCACCGCGTCCCATCCTCAGCGCGCAGCAAGAAACGATAATTGGTACGCAGCATACGGATCGGCAACTCGCCTTGCCACCAGCGACATACCCCGTCAACTCCAACCGCACGCAGCGGCGTGAGCTGCTGTTCACCATCGGGGCAGGTGCGAAGAAAGACAGCGCTCACCGGTGCATCAGCGTCAAGGCGAAGCCGGATCACGGCGGTATCGCCCAAGCGCCCGCTAAAGCGCAGATAGGCGGGCGAACCGTCGTGATGGATACTGGCCTCCCAGTGCAGCTCGCTCATGCCATCTGCTCCAATGCAGCAATCGCTGCTTTGATCCGCGCTAACGAGCGCTCGCGGCCCACGCCGGCCAGTGTATCGAACAACGGCGGCGCCACGCTACGCCCGGTAACGGCGATGCGGATCGCCCCAAAGAGCGGCCCCGGTTTCACGGCAAGCTGCTCGCACAACCCGCGCAACGTCACCTCCAACGCCGGCGGCGTCCAGTCTGCTTGCCGGCTCAACGCCTCGTGAGCCGCGCGCAGCATAGCGATGGTCTGCGCGGCATCGTGCTTCTTGGGGATCAGGTCAGCCGGGTTATACGTCTCGCCCGGCGTTACATCACGATAGAAGAAGCGGAGCAAGTCGGGCGCTTCTTGCAACTCCTCCAATCGCTCGTGGATAAGCGGGATCAGCCGCAACAAATAGGCGCGCTCAGCATCGCTCGCCGGATCGCCGATCAACCCAGCTCGCTGCATAAACGGCAACACCAGCTCAGCCACTTCTGCCGCCGTTCGTTTGCGGATGTAGATGCCGTTCATATCGCGCAACTTTTCCGGGTTCCAGCGCGCCGGCGAAGGCTGGATGCGGTCAAGCGTGAAGCGCTCAATCAACTCATCACGGCTCATAATCTCGGTGACACCGTCGTAGCTCCACCCTTGCAAGGCAAGATAATTGAGCATCGTTTCCGGCAGATAGCCCCGCTCACGAAAACGGTGAGTCGCGACATCATCCTTACGCTTCGACAATTTACCCTTGCCATCATGGCGTAAGATCGCCGGCAGATGGGCAAAGATCGGGCGTTGCCAGCCAAAATAGTCGTAGAGCAAGACGTGGTACGGCGTACTCGGCACCCACTCTTCGCCGCGCATAACGTGGGTGATCTTCATGAGATGGTCATCAACCAGATGGGCAAAATGATAGACCGGCATCCCGCTCGATTTAATCAACACAATATCTTGCAACTGGTCATTTTGCACTACAATCTCATCACCACCGCGGATCAGATCACGGAAGCGCGTTTCACCCTCGAGCGGCGTCTTCAAACGCACCGTGAACGGCTTACCACTTGCCGCCATTTCCTGCTGTTGGGCAAGCGGCCAGTCGCGTTCGGGGCCACGGAAGCGAAACGACTTAATCCCAGCGGCCTCGGCAGCAGCCCGCATCTGCGCCAGCTCCTCTTCGGTGGTAAATGACATATAAGCGAGACCAGCCTCGAGCAACTGCTCAACAAAGGGCCGGTAGATGCCTAGCTCAAACCGTTCCGACTGGACGTAAGGGCCATACGGGCCACCCACATCGGGGCCTTCGTCCCAGTCGATGCCAACCCAGCGCAGCGAAATACTAATATCGTCGGCAGCGCCGGGCACGAATCGCTTTTCATCAGTATCTTCGATGCGCAGAATGAACTGGCCGCCGTAGTGGCGGGCACAGAGCCAGTTAAACAAGGCAGTGCGCACACCACCGATGTGCAAGCTGCCGGTCGGGCTAGGGGCAAACCGCACCCGCACCGGCCCGTCAATTGAGGTCATGAGTCGCTCCTTATGAAACATTTCATAGAGACGTCGCGATGCAACGTCTCTACCAATGAGGTTATCCGGCCAACACGACCATATCGTCGCGATGGACGACTTCCGGCCCGTAATCATACCCTAAAACTGAGACGATCTGGTGCGAGCGCAGACCGGCGATCATGCGCACATCATTTGCACGATACTGAGTCAACCCACGGGCAATCTCGCGGCCATCAGGGGCAAAGATGCGTACCGTCTGACCACGATCAAACTCACCGCTCACCTCGCGGATGCCGGCGGCAAGCAGGCTCTTGCCGTAGCGAGTGAGTGCTGTCGCTGCGCCTTCATCAACGACAATCCGTGAGAAGCGCACCGTTTCGGCCAGAATCCAGCGTTGGCGTGCATCGGGGTGGGTCGTCGCGGCCGGAAAGAAGGTGCCGATCCGCTCGCCGTTAGCTACCCGCGCGATCACATCCGGCTCGTGACCGGCGGCAATGACCACCGTCACACCGGAGCGGGTGGCAAGATCGGCGGCCTGTATCTTGGTCTGCATCCCGCCGGTGCCGCGATGCGTACCGCTGCCGCCGGCCATAGCCCAAATCCGCTCATCGATCACAGGCACTTCGCGCAGCAGCTCGGCGGTAGGATCGCTGCGCGGATCGGCGCTGTAGAGACCGGCAATATCGGTCAGGATCAAGAGCAGGTCAGCGTCGATCAAGCCGGCCACCAGCGCCGAGAGATTATCGTTATCGCCGACTCGAATCTCGGCGGTCGCCACCGCGTCATTCTCGTTGATAATCGGCACAATTCCTTGCGCGAGGCAGAGCGTGAGCGTATTCCGCGCATTCAGATAACGGCGACGGTCACGCAGATCATCGCGGGTGAGCAGTGCCTGCGCAACCTGCAACCCGTACAGCTCGAAAATCTGCTCGTAGAGATGCATCAACCGGCTCTGGCCAACGGCGGCGAACACCTGTTTGAGCGGGATGTTACTGCGCTGCTGCGGCGCGACGCCGAGGCGTTCCTTACCAGCGGCAACCGCGCCCGACGAGACGAGCACTACTTCGTGGCCGTCTGCTTTGAGGCGGGCAATCTGGCGGGCCAACTCGACGAAATAGGGCCGGTGCAGCCGGTCAGTGCCGGCGGTTAGTACGCTAGTGCCTAACTTGACAACGAATCTCGTCATACTGGTATGTGGGACGTATGAATTCGATCATTGATCCGGTGTTGGAAGGAAAGCCGCACGACCGTGCGGCTTCGCATCCACCCAAGGAATGGTTTTGCTACCTCGTGCATTCGCTCTTCTATCCACAGGCAAGAGAGGAGTTTCGTCACCTCTCCAAGCGGGTCATTCCATCGAAAGCGATGTACAGAGACCTTCTTGCATCGTTCATCAATGTTCTGCCAAACGGAGCAACTGGAGCCGCACGATAGTACGGCTCTAGCGTTGTTTGATACCCAATTCGGATAACCGAGCCGGCGTGGGGTCACCACTAACATCCCAACCATGGCGCGCATAATACTCGGCTAGCAACGAGTCGAGCGGTGGCGTATAGCCAGCGGTCGGCCCGCTGCTCAGCGGTTCGCGCAGATAACGATCGGGCAAGGTATCTTGGCTATTGCTAGCGTAGCGGCGGGTAAAGAGCCGGTCAAGCGTGACAATCCGCTCGCCAATCCGCACCAAATCGGCACCGGTAACGGCGCGCCCGGTCACTGCGCCGATCAGCGCGATCAACTCACCGGGGGTGATCTGATAGGCCATCAGGCCGAGCCGGCGGCAGAAGCCGCTGGCATCGAGCACCGCCGCAAAGCGCTCGTGCCAAATCAAGCGCAACGCTTTCCCCTCGCTCTCACGCGGGCCGCTGGCCGGCGGCGGCAACCATGCCGGCGGTTCGGCCACCAATTCTTCAAAGGCCATCGCATAGCGATAATCGCCGCCGATTGGACTGGTCGCCATTGCCAAACCAATCTCGGTGAGCGCGCGCGGATCGAGCGCCGGCATTGCCAAGCCTTTCACCTGCGGTGCAAATGCCGCCGTTCCCCAAACCGCCTCTTGCATTTCTCCGACGCCTAACGAGAGAATATCCCGCTTCTCTTGACGCTGGCTGATGCGGTCGAGGGCCGCAATCACCGCTGCGCTGTCACCCCAATTGAGCGTGCGTTGGCGCACCAAACCCTCGTCTTGGGCTTCGGTCATAAAGACAATAGCTGCCGCTGCTGCCGCCGGATCAATCCCCAATCGCAAACAGCGATCGGCAATCGCTAGCATTGCATCGGGGTCGGTAATGCCCACACGAGCGGCAAAGCCGGCGATCAGTTCGAGGCTAGGCAACGGATGGGTCTCGCCGCTTTTGGTACGCAGATCGATATAGCACGGCAATGGACACTCAGCGCAACCACGTTCGAGCCGCCCGCCACGCCGCGCGATCTCGCTGAAGGTGCGAGCAATCGCCACGCCATCAGCCGGCGCACGGGCATCGCGACTGGTTAGCGCGCCGAGTTTGATTGCTGCCGGCAACAGACCAGCGCTGCCGATAGCCCGGATCGCGTTAGCGGTCGGATGCTGCTCGCCGCGCTGCCGAATCGACTGCAAAACCGCCTGCATACGGGCAAGGTCAACTACCGGCAACGGCGCGCGGTCGCGCACCACAATCGCTTTCAGTTTCTTATCGGCCATCACTGCGCCGGTGCCAGCCGGTTCGACCAGATACAATCCCTCGGCGACGATGCTGGCATACGCGACACCGGCCTCACCGGCTGGACCAACCGCCAGCACACGCACATTACCACCCAATTCAGTGGAAAGGGTCACAGCGGTCGCCACCGTGTCACGCCCAACTAAATGGCGCGCTGAACGCAAACGCACGGTATCGCCATCGATCAGCAGATAACACCAATCAGGCGCTTCACCGCGGATAATCAACACATCGACGTTATTGCGGCGCAGTGCAGCGCCCCAATGCCCCGGCGCCCAGCCATAACCAATCCCGCCGGTGAGGGGCGAGCGCGTGCCGACGGTAAAACCGCCGGTGGCAAAACCGACGCTGCCGGCCAGTGGCCCAGCGGCAAAGATCAGCAGATTCTCCGCCGACAACGGCGGGGTATCCGGTTCCAATTGATGCCAGAGCAACCAAGCGATCGCCCCGCGCCCGCCCAAATAGTCACGTTCCACTTCATCGGGCAACAACTGGCGAGCGTGGCCGCGAGCCAAATCAACGGTAAGACTGCGCAACGGCATGCAAGTATCCTATGTGGGTGCGATTTCCGCCGTTCTATTATACCGCTCCTCGGCAACGTGTATGGTACAATGCAAAGCAGATCACTCTATCCCCGTCATTGTACCGCAGAGCCAGCTATGTCGTCATTGAAGCGCCCCCCCCGCAACCAACTCGATCAAGCGCGCGCTGCTCAGCGCCAGCAGCGCCAACAAGCCGCGATTGCAGCCCTCGCTGCACTTGATTGCTTGCGCGGTGTGCCGACGACTGAGCTGGTCACACTTTACGAACGCGGCATCTTCCGGGTGTTTCCCAGCGGCGCCACCGTAATCGGCCAACGCCGCGGCTATCGCTACCTGTTCTTTTTGCTGCGTGGGTCATTACAGTTACGGCTGCGCGATAAAGACGGGCGGGAAGTCTTGATGGGAGTGCTAGGGCAAGGTGATTGTTTTGGCGAAGGGCCGCTGTTCGGCAAATTCTTCCGTCACATGAGCGCGCTTACCCAAAGCTCGTGCTATTTGCTGCAAATTGAAATTGCCACCCTGCGCGATGAACTAGCGGCATTACCACTCTTGGCCACCGCCCTGCGCCAAGTCTATCGCCGGCGCATGGTCGAGGCTACCCTCGCCCGTATGCCTGTCCTCAGCCAGTTGCTGCCGCTTGAACGGATCGCGATCGCTACCCGCCTGCAACCGCGCCACGTGCCGCGCGGCACGTTGGTCGTCAAGCAAGGCGAACCTGCCGACTCGCTCTACCTGATCGAGAGCGGGCAGTTGGTGATCGAGCAGAGCGGGCAGACGATCGCCAGTCTGAGCGAGGGCGATCTGTTTGGCGAAATCTCGCTGCTCACTGGCGAGCCGCACCGGGCCAATGCCCGCACCCTCACCACCACCGATCTGCTCGAACTG
The DNA here is from genome assembly GCF_938091255.1 of uncultured Chloroflexus sp. Taxonomy (NCBI): domain Bacteria; kingdom Bacillati; phylum Chloroflexota; class Chloroflexia; order Chloroflexales; family Chloroflexaceae; genus Chloroflexus; species uncultured Chloroflexus sp. The sequence continues at coordinate 12,941 of NZ_CALLJH010000029.1, read as the reverse complement.
CCCGGCGCCGACTTCTACCGCCTGATCCAACAGTATCCGGCGTTAGAAGCCGATCTGCGCGCGATGGCCGAACGGCGGCTGAAACACTCAGCCGCAGTGCGCAGCGATACCGCGCGGGCCCGTGACATTGGGTTAGCGGTCAATCGCGGTCTCCTGCGCGCCACCCATATCCTTGTGCGCGACCCCACGCGCTGCCCGCCCGGTTGCCATCTCTGTGAAACCGGCTGCGCCACCCGTCATGGTCACACCCGCCTCCACCTCAACGGGACGCCGATCGACCGGTTCGACGTGCTCGAAACCTGCCGCCAATGCAGCGTTGGCGCGGAATGCGTCGAGGCATGCCCCGAAGACGCGATCGAGCGAGTTGACACCGGCGCCCTACGGATCACCAACCGTTGCACCGGTTGCGGCGAATGCGTCACCGCTTGCCCTTACGACGCCGTGCAATCGGTGCCGCGCGCCAAACACACTACCGGCCCGCTCTGGGATCTGTTTCGCCGGCTACAACAGCGCATCCGGCCCACGATTCCCCTCACCCCCACCGGCCCTACCCACCGCGCCGACAAATGCGATCTCTGCCACGGCTACACCGACCTCGCCTGCGTGACCGCCTGCCCGATCGGCAACCTGCGGCTGGCCCCGGTCGAAGAAATCGTACCGGTGTAGCGATGTGCGAACGTTCGCCTGAGGAGATGCATGATCGTGTGTCTCTCTAGGCGAACGTTCGCTTTTTCCTCTTGACAACCGCAATTGACAGATGTATGATAAAGGCGAACGTTCGCCTTAAAAGAAACGCATCGCCTATGACAGCCACCAAAGTCACGCTCAAAGACGTAGCGGCACGCGCCGGGGTCAGCTACCAAACTGTTTCCAAGGTGCTGAACGGTGAGATGCAGGTTGCGCCTGAAACGATGGAGCGGATTCAGGCGGCGGTGCGAGAGCTTGGCTACCGGCCTAACCGCATTGCCCGCAATATGCGGGCCGGTCGCAGCTTCATGATCGGGTATTCGTGGACGCAAACCGAACCCGGTCAGGTAAATCATATTCTCGACCAATTCTTGAGCAGCATGGTGCGCGAAGCCGGCGTGGTTGGCTACTACGTGCTCCCGTTTCCCTTCCAAGAAGGCAAGGCGCAAGTCGAAACCTACCGCGATCTGATCAAAAGCGGCAATGTAGACGGCTTTGTGCTGTCGAGCGTGAATTATCACGATCCCCGGATTCAGTTTCTCTTAAAGCAGCAGTTTCCGTTTGTCGCGTTTGGTCGCTCCAACCCGGAATGGGATTTTGCGTGGGTTGATATTGATGGCGCAGCCGGCACACGGCAAGCAGTGGAATATTTGATCGGACGCGGCCATCGCCGGATCGCGATCTTGGCATGGCCCGAAGATTCGCGGGTCGGCAATGATCGCTTGCAGGGTTACCTCGATGCCATGCAAGCTGACCAACTCGCGACCGAACCGGGCTATATCCTGCGCGGTGAAGGCACCTTTGAGGTTGGCCGGGCAATGACGTTGCATTTGCTTGATCTACCCGCCGATCGCCGTCCGACTGCAATCATGGCCCTAAACGACACCATGGCAATTGGGGCGATGGCCGCGGCCCGCGAACGCGGCCTGACGATTGGAACCGATCTGGCCATCATCGGCTTCGATGATGCGCCGATGGCACAGTATCTCTTTCCGCCGCTGAGCAGTGTGCGGCAACCGATTGCCGAGGCCGGCCGCAAATGCGTCGAACTGCTGGTGGCGCTCGTTGAGGGGCGAGAACCACAACAAAGGCAAGTACTCTTGCAACCTTCCCTCATTATTCGCGCTTCGTCCTGATAGCTCACGACAATTTGCGTTCCTGATCGTCAGCCGATGATGGTCGGGTAGCCGGCTATTGTGCAACAGAAGGAGGGTAAAAAATGGTCTGAACACGTATTACTTCTCACAACTTTCGATGGTATGTTTTTACACCTAAAAAAAGGAGTACGTATGAATCGCCTATTCAAATTCCTGCTCGTCTTGACGGTGCTGACCTTGAGCCTAAGCGCTTGTGGCCAGACTGCTACCCAGTCGCAACCAACGGAACCACAGACTGTACGTGAAACGGTGACGGTCAAAGAAACAGTAACGGTCAAGGAGACGGTTGTCGTGCCGGCTGAAAAGGTGACGGTACGTCTATCGGGTTGGGCCTCAAGCCCGGCGGAAACCGCGTTGCTTGAGTCGTTGCTGTACAAGTTTTCGGTCGAAAATCCTGATATTCTGGTCAAGTACGAGCCAATTACCGGCGATTACAAGCAGGTGTTGCTCACCTCGATTGCATCCGGCACTGAGCCAGACATCTTCTACGTCGATATCTTCTGGTGGCTAGAGCTGGCTGCCAACGATGCCCTGCTCCCGCTCGACGATCTCATGAAGGCTAGTGGCGTCTCGCGCAGCGATTTCATCCCGGCGCTGATTGATGCTTTCACCTACGAGGGCAAGACCTACGGCATTCCCAAGGACTTCAACACCCTCGGTATGTTTTATAACAAGGATCTGTTTGATGCTGCCGGTCTTGCCTACCCGACTGATGACTGGACATGGGACGATTTGCGCGATGCGGCGGCGAAGCTGACCGACCTGAGCAATCCGAACCGTCCGGTCTACGGCTTCTGCACCCCGCCCGATCCGGGCCGGTTCCCGGTCTTTGTCTTCCAAAATGGTGGCACGGTTATGAATAGCGACTTTACCGACACCACCCTCGATAGTGAAGCGGCAGTGAAGGCAGCCGAGTTCTACGCTTCGTTCCGCACCAATCAGATCGGCGCGCTGCCGTCGGATCTTGGCGAAGGCTGGCAAGGCACGCTCTTCGGCAAGGGCCAGTGCGCGATGGTCTACGAAGGTGGTTGGCTCATTCCCTATCTGCGCGATCAGTTCCCCAACACCAAGTATGGCGTGGTGATGCCACCAGCCGGGCCGGGTGGCGAGGGCAACTTGATCTTTACCGTGGCATGGGGTATCTCGGCCAATACGAAGAATGCTGAAGCGGCATGGAAGGTCGTTAACTTCTTGACCAGTGAAGCGAGCCAGAAGGCAGTGCTCGAGAGCGGCTTCGCCTTGCCGTCGCGCCAAGCGTTGCAGAACAGCGATTATCTGAAGAATAACCCCAACTCGGCGGCGATCTTTAATGGCTCGTTCTTCGGTGCTAAACCCTTCTTCTGGGGTTCGGTCGGTTCAGATGTCAATGATCAGATGTCCAAGGCGCTTGAGCGGATGTTCAAAGAGAACCAGCCGGCGTCTGAGGCAATGAAGCAGGCTGCTGAGGCGATCCGCAAGGCGATGCGCTGACGTGTATGGAGTGCGGTAGTCAAGTTGCCGCACTCCATAAGCTACGCAGGTGTTGAAAAGTCCGGTAGGTCTGACACGATAGAGCGGACATGCATTGGGGAGATACCCATACCCCGCCACCGACGGAGAAGAGGCTATGCGAACGAGAACCGACCGCCGCAAATGGGTTGATGCCTTGAATGGCTATCTTTTTATCTCGCCGTGGTTGATCATTTTCATTATCTTTAGTCTGATCTCGCTAGGATACGCGGTCTACCTCTCGTTCACCGAGTACAACTTGCTCAGACCACCGCGCTGGTGGGGTCTCGAAGGGTATCAGCGCGTGCTGGAAGATGAACTCTTTATCGCGAAGGCACTGCCCAATACCTTTAAGTATGTGCTGATCGTGGTGCCGATCCAGACTTTTCTCAGTCTGGTGCTGGCTTTCGCGATGGATCAGAATCTGCGCTTTCAGCGCTTTTTTCGCACCATTTTCTACCTGCCCTCAGTGACCTCATCGGTAGTGATTTCGCTCATCTTTATCTGGCTCTTCGCGCCGCAGGGCATCTTCAACCAAATCACTGGTCTGACGGTCAACTGGCTCGACGACCCGCGCACCGCGTTTTACGTGATTATGGGTATGAACATCTTCACCACCAGTGGTACGCTCATGCTCATCTTTTTGGCCGGTTTGCAAGATATTCCGTTAGCCGTCTATGAAGCGGCTGAGATCGACGGCGCGAACGGTTTGCAGAAATTCTTCTATATCACGGTGCCGATGTTGCGTCCGGTGATCTTTTTCGTGGTGACGGTCGGCGTGATCGGGTGTTTCCAAGTCTTTGACCAGATCTTCGTCATGACCAACGGCGGCCCGCTCGATAGCACCACCACCATCACCTATCTGATCTACAAGTGGGCTTTCCGCGATACCCGCATCCAGATGGGCCAAGCCTCGGCGTTGGCGGTGATTTTGACCCTGATCATTCTGGCAGTGACGCTGTTGCAGCGGCGGGTGATTGAAGGCAGCGGTAGTGGGGCTGAGCGATAGAAAGGCACGTAACGATGGCAGTGACGACCAGTTCTCCCCAAACGCAAGTCTACGCGCGCACCGTCTTCTTTGACCGCCTGCGCAAGTATCTCTTCCTTGCCATGCTGGCCTTTTGGGCTGCGCTCTCACTGGCGCCGCTCTACTTTACGCTGGTCTTTTCGTTCAAGCCGGTGGCCGATGTCTATACACCACCGATTTGGGCGCCAATTCCGTTCACCCTTGACAACTACATCACTATTCTCGGCACGTTCCAGCTCTTCCCGCGCTGGGTGTGGAACAGCGTCTTTATTTCGGTCATCATCACGATCTTCCGTGTCCTCTTTTGCGCGATGGCCGGCTATGCCTTCGCTCGCATCGAATTTCCGCTCAAGAGCTTCTGGTTCAACCTGCTCTTGATCTCGATGATGATGCCGGGAGTGGTCACGCTTATCCCCTCGTTCCTCATCATTGGGCCGGGTTTGATTCGCGGCGGCTTGCAACTCGGTGATTTGCGCATCCCGACCGGTTTTGGCCTGATCGACAACCCGTGGGGCGTCATCCTCCCCGGTATGGCTGATGCTTTTGGCGTCTTTATGATGACCCAGTTCTACAAGTCGTTCCCTAAAGAGCTGGAAGAGGCAGCGATGATGGACGGTTCGGGCCGGTGGGGAACCTTCTTCCGCATCGTGCTGCCGATCAGCCAAACTCAGTTGATTACGCTTGCCCTGCTCACCTTCCAAGGGGCGTGGAATAACTTTATGTGGCCACTGCTGGTGCTGCGCTCACCCGAACAGTTCACACTGCCAATTGGGTTGCAGTGGTTCCGCGGTGAATACTATACGCTCTACTCGGTCATTCTGGCCGGTTCGATCTTTAATACACTGCCCATCCTGATCATCTTCTTCGTCTTCCAGCAATACTTCGTGCGTAGCATTGCCGCCACCGGTTCAAAAGAGGGGTGATCTGGGGCATTGCACTGTTGCGTTACGGCTTAACACACAGGTGAACTATGTGGATTCTTTCTGAAGACACCTTCGATCCAGCCAAACAACACCACAAAGAGACTATCTTCACCATCGGCAACGGCTATCTCTCGACCCGCGGCGCGTTCGAAGAGGGCTACCCCAACGACCGGCGAGCGACGTTTATCCACGGTGTGTTTGACGATGCTCCTATCGTCGTCACCGAGTTGGCCAACGCTCCAGATTGGCTCGCTCTCCATGTCTTACTCGACGGCGAGAAATTCTCGTTAGCGACCGGAACCATTCTCGCTTACCGGCGCGAACTCGATTTGCAGAGCGGCGTGCTGCGGCGCGAGGTGCGCTGGCAGTCGCCGCAGGGCCGGGTGGCACGACTGATCTTCACCCGCTTCGCGTCACTGGCCGACGAACACCTGCTGGCGCTGCGCTGCGAGATCATCCCTGAGTTTGACGGGCAGGTCGAGTTGCGCGCCGCTATCAACGGCCAGACCGACAATGAAGGTCTGTTGCACTGGCAGCCGCTTACGCAAGGCCAGCTCACTGATGGTACGGTCTTTTTGCGCACTCGTACCCGCAAAAGCAGGATCGAGTTGGCACTGGCAATGCGCCTACTTGGCAACGCGGCCCAGACCGCTTTTTGGGATGTCGAGAATGTACCGACGGTGCAACAGGTCTATGTCGCGCGGGCCGGCCAGCCGATCGTGGTGACGAAGTTTGTGGGGATCGCTACCTCTCGCGATACTGCTGCGCCGCTTGAGCTGGCCCATCGCCACCTCCAAGCCACCCCCGATTGGGAGAGCGCGCTGGCCGCGCAACGGCAGGTATGGGCGCGCGAGTGGGAGCGCTGCCAAATAGTAATCGAAGGTGATGACGAGGCCGATCTGGCGGTGCGCTTCAGCATCTTCCAGTTACTGATCGCCGCTCCCCGCCGCGACAACCGGGTCAACATCGGCGCCAAAACCCTCTCTGGTTTTGGCTATCGCGGCCATGCCTTCTGGGACACCGAAATCTTTATGTTGCCGCTCTTTACCTACACCGCACCGGAGATCGCGCGCAATCTGCTTGACTACCGCTACTTCACCTTGCCGGCGGCCCGCGCCAAAGCGCGCGCCGCTGGCTATGAGGGTGCGTGGTACGCTTGGGAGAGCGCTGATACCGGTGAAGAGGTAACGCCGACGTGGGTGCCGGATTTCCACGACAAAAAGAAGCTGGCCCGCGTCTGGACGGGCGATCTCGCGATTCACATCTCGGCAGATGTGGCCTACGCCGTACAGCAGTTCTGGCAAGCGACCGGTGACGATCCATGGTACATCGAGCGTGGGGCCGAAATTGTGCTCGATACGGCCAAATTCTTCGCCTCGCGAGCCGAATGGCTGGCTGAACGCGGCTGCTATGGCTACACCGATGTGATCGGCCCCGACGAATACCACGATCACGTCAATAACAACGCCTACACCAACCTACTGGCGCAATGGAACCTGCGGGCCGGCCTCGAGACGCTGGCATGGCTTGATCAGCACGCGCCGCAAAAAGCCGCCGAACTGCGACGGCAACTCGATCTGACACCAGATCGTCTGCAACATTGGCAGACGGTCGCCGAAAAGATATGCGTGAACGTTGGTGCAAACGGTCTCATTGAACAATTCGATGGCTTTTTCCAGTTAAAAGACGTCAATTTAGCCGACTATGAACCGCGCACCAAATCGATGCACGAAATCTTCGGTATTGAGGGGGCTAACGAGTATCAGGCGATCAAGCAACCCGACGTGCTCATGCTGCAATTCCTCTTGCGCGAACAGTACAGCGATAGTCAGATTCGAGTGAACTACGACTATTACACGCCTCGCACCGATCACACCTACGGCTCATCGCTCGGCCCGCCGATACAGGCGATCGTCGCCTGCCAGATGGGAGACATCGCCGAAGCCTACGAACACTTCATCCGGGCGGCGCGAGCCGACCTGCGCGACGTGCGCGGCAATGCTGGTGACGGCATTCATGCCGCTTCAGCGGGCGGGGTCTGGCAGGCGGTCGTGTTCGGTTTCGGTGGACTTCGCATCCATCCCGATGGAACGTGGGCAGTCTATCCGCGCCTGCCCAGCCACTGGCGGCGGTTGACCTACCGTTTTACCTTGCGTGGCACAACTCATACGATTACGTGCTACCCGAATGGTCACTACACGATGGGTTGATGAATGAAAAGCCGCAAAGAGGGGTAACGCAAAGCCGCAAAGGTATTGGATGGCCGGTACAAGCGTGGTGATACGAACAATGACAAACCCATAGCGCCTTTGCATCTTTGTCACCGGCCCTCACCCCCAGCCCTCTCTCCTACCTGACAGCGAGCGATGGGGAGCGGCTGGATAGCGGGAGAGGCATGGTAGAGCGGAACGCAGCAGCGCCCATCTCCCGCACCAGTAGGAGAGGGCTGGGGATGAGGATGCGATCGCGCGTACCGTCGGAATTGCGAAGAAGGAGCAACATGCCAACGATCTTTGCACCTTTGCGTTTGGCCTCCTTTGCGCCATAGATAATGAGGACGGCTTGATGTCTATCAAAGGATTCATCTTCGATCTTGATGGCGTACTGACCGACACCGCCGAATACCATTACCGGGCATGGAAACGACTCGCCGACGAACTCGGCATTCCATTTACGCGTGAAGAAAATGAAGCGCTGCGCGGAATCCCGCGCCGCGAGTCGCTATTGATGCTGCTCAAAGGGCGCATCCTCCCCGAAGCGACGCTCAACGAGCTGATGGAGCGCAAAAACGGCTACTACCTCGAATACATTCGCGAAATCTCGCCCCGCGATGTCTTACCCGGCGCACGTGAGCTGCTGAGCGATATCCGCGCCGCCGGCCTAAAAGCGGCACTCGGTTCGGCGAGCAAAAACGCGCGCGAAGTGATCGAGCGGCTCGGTATTGCCGACCTGTTCGACGCCGTTGCCGACGGCTACAGCGTCACCCGGCAGAAACCGGCACCCGACCTCTTCTTACACGCTGCCACGCTCCTCGATTTGTCACCGGCTGAATGTGTGGTGGTGGAAGATGCCACTGCCGGCGTCGAAGCTGCGCTTGCCGGTGGATTTACCGTGGTTGGGATCGGCCCGGCTGAGCGAGTGGGCAAAGCACACGTCGTGTTGCCCACCTTAGCCGGTGTCCGACTAGATGACCTACTAGCACAGGTAGCGGTGCATACGTAACGTACAGACGCAAAGGTGATAACAGACGCCAAGATCGTCACCGCAAAGCCGCGAAGACCGCCAAGCACGCAGAGGGTACGTGGAACAGGATGCGTCAGCTCCCCTAGTACCCACCCCTAGCGTCTTGGCCTCTTTGTGCCCCTCTGCGCCCTTGCGTCCCAGCATCATATCTAGCACACTGCACTTACCACCATTCTGCTGCCAAAAGGAGATAACCGAACCGCAAAGCCGCGAAGACCACCGAGCACGCAGAGGGTACGTGGAACAGGATGCGTCAGCTCCCTTAGTGCCCACCCTTGGCGTCTTGGCCTCTTTGTGCCCCTCTGCGCCCTTGCGTCCCAGCATCATATCTGGCACACTGCACGTACCACCATTCTGCTGCCAAAAGGAGATAACCGATGTCAGAACCGCTGGTACTCACACCCGAACAACCACCAACAATCCGCCGACCGGGCCTCTGGCTTGCCGGGATTGCGTTATACGTTCTGCTCGTCAGTCTTGGCGCTAGTGTTGGCGGCGAGCTAGGCATGTTTACCACCGCCAGCTTCAACGCGCTACCCTTCGTCGGATTGGCTGTGCTGGCCTATTTCGCCGGTTCGCAGTTCAACTGGGCATGGCTCGCTACCGGTCTCTGGTTGGCGCTCATGCTTAGCTTGGCATCACTCTACACCTTTGTTCTCGGTGTGATAACCCTGCTCGATCTGCCACCGGGAGGGATCGATCCCGCCCAGCCACCGGCATTCTCACCGGCCGATGCACTTAGCATCGTACTCTTAATCTTGGGTATTTTCGTTGCCATTGGCATTGGCACGCTCACCCTATTACCGCCGGTACGGCAAAGCTTAGCGCGTCTGCTGCCGATTGATCCCAATTCATTTGTCCATGCCGTCGCATTAATGGTGATTGTAAGTCTGACGCTGATGCTAATTGTGCCGCTGCTGGTGACCGGCAAACCACCATTGCTAGCGTTGGTTACTATCCTCAGCGGCAATGAGCTAAGCGATCTGAGCGCTGATGAACAGTTACGCAGCCAGATTTACGGTCTCGTATGGACGATCCCAGCGGCATTTCTGGCCGTCGGTTTTGGCATTCGCCGTGATCTGGCCGCTACACTGGAACGGCTAGGTCTAGTACGCCCGACGCTGCGCCATCTGCTCATTGGGCTGGGGATTGGGCTAGGATTGGCCGGCTTAATGTCACTCGTTCTACCCCTGATGGATACGCTGTGGCAGACGCTCGGGTGGCCGACCACTGACGAAGAAGCCTTCGGTGAACTGATGGCGTTCGCGATTAGCCCTATTGGGGCGCTGGTGATCGGCGTGACGGCCGGCCTCGGCGAAGAGCTAGGAGTACGTGGCGTCTTGCAACCGCGACTAGGCATCTGGCTCTCGAATCTCTTCTTCACCAGCTTGCACGCTTTTCAATACCACTGGGATGCGTTGCTGGTTGTCTTTGTGATCGGGATGGTGTGTGGGTTAGTCCGAAAGTATACGAACACCACCACAGCAGCCATCGTACATGGCGTGTACAACTTTGTCATGGTGATGCTCGCAGTGGTGTTTGGTCAGTAGCGACAACGCGCAGTGCGGGGTGACGTTGCCTGAACAGATCATCTGTTGCAAGCCAATTGGTCGAATCGAGCATTGCCGAGTAACAGTCACACCGCACAGCACCGAGTACATCGCGGGGAGCATAGTAAACCGCCTCACTTTTCTACCGAAGGGCAGTCCATAGACGTTGCCAATCAACAGTGTTACAATCTTCCATCCGCAGCATCGTTAACTCTTATTATCTCGACAACGCTTATGCTGGTTCTACAAACATCGTAGGCGCATGTATAATGTCATCAGCAAGGAGTATATTCCGCTTAGCCTAAAGCACTACCTACTGACGACCAAACTGATCACGCTGACTAAGCTCACCTTCGGGAGCGACTGAGGGCAGTGGCATGACGCCACCTTGATTGCGTATTTATCATATTGAGCAACCATTATGAATGACGAATCCAACCACATCCTTGCCGCAATCCTACAAGAACTCAAAACTATCACAGCGGAACTGCAACAGTTGCGAAACGAACTGAAAGCTACACCTCCTCACCAGCTTGCTCCAACGGATCCGCCCACATCGCTTAAACAAATTATTGAATCAGCTAATGAAGCTGAAGAAAAAAGCGCATTAGCGGTTTATGATTGGCTGACCGCTAAGGGAATTACGGTCAGAAATTATCGTGAACAACGGGCAGATGACGCTGTATTTGACCAACTGGCGTTGTTCCTTGGTGAACGATTTGCGACATTATCACGTATCCACGAACGTATCCGACGCAGTTTATCAACAGGAAACGGTTTCACGCTCAACCTTGCTTCCCAGAGTAAAGAAGAGATAGCAGACTCCACCCAGTTTTGTGATATGATGCATTCTTATGCATTTTTATCATCGTATAAGTACAACAAATTAACGAAGACAATCTATGCTACTCCGCAACGAGTCGGTAAAGTAATAAACTTCTTTACCGGTGGATGGTTTGAGCGATATATCTACTTAAAAATTCGCTCGTTATTGTCACAACACGGACTACCGTTCACGTGTGTCATCAACCCAAAAATCACCTTCCCAAATGGAGATGACTTTGAACTCGATTTATTCTTTCTTGTTGAAAATCAACCCCTGTGGATCGAGTGTAAAACCGGCGATTATCAAGGGTACATAGCCAAATACGCAGATATGCGCAAAAAGCTGCTCTCTATTCCAGCATCACGAGCTATTTTAGTCATCCTTGCTATTCCTAACGATTTAACAACCAATCTTACCAACTTGTACGACATAACCGTAGCCAACGAAACCAATGTTTTTGAAAAGATAGCTACAGCCGTTGGCATAGCGATCGACCCACCGCATCAGCAGAGCATCGTACCGCCTGTGGCCGTCAGCGTCTCCAGCCCAGTATCTGCCTTACTCAACAAAGCCGGCTTACGCCCCGTGCCAGAACACCGACCGCGAGTGATAAACGAGTTGATTACGATCGTGAAATCGCTTGATCAACCGACGACTATGGCCCACATAAAAGCCGTTTTAGCCGAAAGAGTAGGTGCATCGAAGAGCCAACTGCAAGACATGCTCAATGCAATCCTGCGCAGCGGCTGTCTGCGTGACGATAACGGACAACCTGTGTTGTCGTTTACCACTCCCTTTACCAATCTCATCTCTGACGATCCATCGGTCATTGAGCGTAAATGTCTCGAAAGCTATATGCGAGCGGTCTTGCTTGCCAACCCGACATACTTTCAAGATCTAAACAATGTGAGCGAATTTGAACGTGTGGTTGGGTGTAACATCTCAACAACGAAGAGATTAGATGAAACGTTTTTGAATATAGATTTAGAGTAATTTATTTATGTTATAAATATTGTCATATGAATAGAAAACAATGGTCTCTTTTAGCTTGAGGAGAAAGTTATGACATTAATAATCAAGACCGTAACACCTCTGTGGACAGGTGGCGTGCAGACGGGTAAGATAGACCGCATCCACGAGACCGGCATCCTCGGCTCGCTGCGTTGGTGGTATGAGACCGTCGTGCGCGGGCTGGGCGGCAACGTGTGTGACCCCAGCAAGGGCGAATGCCGTTTTGACAGTGAGAAATACGCAAAGAGCAATGCCACCGATGAACGTCAGCGCTTGCGCGACGCCGGCTTATGCGATGTTTGTCAACTCTTCGGCGCCACCGGCTGGCGACGGCGGTTTCGGCTCATGATTTTCGATAGCACGCAGTCGGATGCTTCAGTCAGCGCTAGGGTAACAGCAAACAGGACATACACTATAAACAATCATCTACAGACGCCAACGTGGTACTTTCCTAACAACCAAAATGACAAACCTCGATCGGGAAACTTCACCCTCCACATCCAACCGCTTGATCCAACACTCAAACCCGAAATCCTCGCCGGCCTGATCCAATTCATCGCCGACTGGGCAGCCATCGGCGCACGACCGCAGATGGGGTTTGGGGTAATCGAGTTGGAAAAGCGAGTTAAGACGCAACCGTTCTATAATCACGTGGTCTCGCTGGCCGGCAACGCAACGTATCCCGATTTGCCCTCGCTACAAAATATCTTCTTTGCGCGCATTTCACCCAAGAATGGCGGAACGTTTAGCGTGCAAGACACCTTCAACCTCAAATACGACTTGCGTCGCTTGTTTGCGAATAACCAGCAGGTGCGCCATTTCATTATGGGTACGGTCAAAGACCAGCGCATCGCCGCTAAGGTCAAGATGTCGCGACCTTACAATAACGGTCAAGAGATGCGAGTATGGGGATGGATACCTGAACAGGCAGATGTGTATCAGAATAATTGGAATCGGAATGGGGTTGTACAAACCATTTACAATCATCTGCAGCAGCATTATGACCTGAAGGTCTGGCGCGAGATGAAT